>JBEGNG010000043.1:8853-13649 GCA_041182645.1 Planctomycetota bacterium | reverse complement strand
GTTTGACCGACCGCGTGCCGCAGGGCATACTTCGCATCCCGCAGGAGAGGTGTCCGAGCGGTTGAAGGAGCTAGTCTCGAAAACTAGTAGCGGGCTTGTCCTGCTCGTGGGTTCGAATCCCACCCTCTCCGTTGTCAAGGCCTGCCGCGCGAACCCGCCCGGCAGGCCTTTTCCTTGGATCGGCAGTCGCCCCGGCCGGGGCAGGAGGTTCGCATGCGCGTGGCGTGGATCGGTACTGGCGTCATGGGGCGTTCGATGGCGATGCACCTGCTCAAGGCCGGGCATGACCTGCGGATCACGACGCGGACGCGCGCGCGCGCCGAGGAACTGTTGGCCGCAGGCGCGACCTGGTGCGCCACGCCCGCCGATGCGGCGAACGGTTCGGACGTCGCGATCTCGATGGTCGGATTCCCGGATGACGTCGAGGCGGTTCACCTGGGTGCGTCGGGCACGCTGCGCGCGGCGACGTTGCCCGGCGTGGTCATCGACATGACCACCAGCACGCCGACGCTTGCTCGGCGGGTCGCCGAGGAGGCGGGCGCGCGCGGTGTGGTCGCGATCGATGCGCCGGTTTCCGGCGGCGACATCGGTGCGCGCAACGCGGCGCTCAGCATCATGGTCGGTGGCGACGCCGCCGCGGTCGACCGGGTGCGGCCGCTCCTCGCCGTGATGGGCAAGACGATCGTGCACCACGGCGGACCGGGCTCAGGGCAGCACTGCAAGTTGGTGAACCAGATCCTCATCGCCAGTTCGATGCTGGGCCTGTGCGAGGCCCTCGCCTACACCGCGGGCACGGGGCTCGATCCCGCCAAGGTCATCGAGAGCGTCGGCGGGGGCGCGGCGGGAAGCTGGAGCGTCAATAACCTCGGACCCCGCATCCTTCGTGGCGACTTCGCGCCGGGGTTCTTCGTCGAACACTTCTGCAAGGACCTCAGGATCGCGCTGGACGAGGCCCGAACCATGGGGCTGGCCCTCGCCGGACTCGAGCGTGCGGAGCGGCTCTACGCGCTCCTGCGCGACCGTGGGCATGGCCGCGACGGCACGCAGGCGCTCTGGCACCTGTTCTCGGCACCGGACGGGCCCGCGCTGCGGTCCTGACCGGGATGAACGCTCGACGACCCTTGCTGCCCCGCGAGGCTCCCGCTACACTGGCCGACTCGACATTCGGAGCGACTCATGACCATCACCCCCGGCAGCACCGTCACCATCACCCTGAACCAGGTCCCCGCGGAACCCAAGTACCGCAAGACCCTGCAGCGGCTGATGCGCATGCAGCCCTCGGTGCAGCGGGTCCTGACCCGCATCGCCACCGCTCGTGGCCGCGACAACGTGGTCCAGCAGCGCGGCGGCCGCATGTGGACCGCCCGCATGAAGGCGACCAAGGTCGTCAACCTCTCGAAGGGCACGTCGTTCAGCCTCTTCGTCACCCCGCAGATCGTCCCCGACATCAAGTCGGTGTCGAAGTTCGTCACGGTCAAGTGACGCCTCCGGGGCTCCTGCCCCCAACCCGGTCTTCGTCACGCGGCGCCTGATCCAGGGCGCCGTGTGTCGTTTGGTGGGCCTCAGTGGCTCAGGATCTCGTCGCGCAGCGGAGTGATCACGTGCGGGATCACCCGCGCCTCCGCCAGGCGCTCGGCGTGCCCGGCCAGCGAGGCGAGCGTGGCCGGCAGCTCATCGAGCGTCGCCACCGGGCCGACCTTGCGCACGGTCAGGATGACGCTGATCGGCTCGGGCAGATGCCTGGCACTGGTCCCATCCGCGGCCTTGGGCCTGGTCTTCACCTCGACGAACGCCTGCCACTCGCCCTCCGGCGTCAGGTTCAGGCCGATGAAGGGCTGCACGTCGATCGGCAGGTCCTGGTCGGGATCGAACAGTCCCGACAGGCGGCTGTCGGAGAACAGCGCGTTGTAGACGATGATGTCGCGGTCGTGCTCCGTCTCGAGGTCGAAGCCGAAGACGAGGTCGACCGAGTCGATGTCGAGGGGACTGATCGAGAGGAAGTACGGAGCGGTCTCGAGCAGGAAGCGGTGCAGCCGGTAGGTCTCGGCCATGTCGGGAGGGTTCACGTAGCCCGCACGGAGGCTCGTCGCCTTCATGGCCACCCACATCAGGCTCGGTTCGCCCTCGGCACTCTCCAGTGCCACCTCGGTGTCGGTGCGGCGGAGCCGGCTGAGGCTCGGCACCTGCCGTCGGATGCGGTCGAACAGTTCGAGCACCGGCTCGCGCGCCGCCGGAAGGTCCATCTTCAGGCCGAGCTTCAGGTTGACGTAGAAGTCCGAGCACCACGCGCGGTAGGACATGGCCCGCGAGGCTATCGGTGCAGGTCGATCACGCCCCGAGCCACCGCAGGATGCCCGGCACATCCGACAGGTCGTCCACGACGAGGTCGGCGCCCGCGGCGCGCAGCTCATCGGGAGGGTGGATGCCCGTGGCCACGGCGAGGCATCGGCAACCGTTGTGGTGGGCGCAGTCGACGTCGAGCGGCGTGTCGCCGATGATCACCACGCGGTCGGCGGGGACGGCGCGTCCGGTCGCCTCGAGGTAGCGGCGCATCGCCACCGGCGGAAGGTCCCGGCGCGTCGCACCATGGTCCGCGAAGGCGTTGATGCGGAAGTGCGATGGATCGAGCCCTGCGTGGGTGACCTTCAGGAAACCCGTCGGCTCGTAGTTGCCCGTCAGCAGGCCCTGCTCCCAGTGCGCGTGGTCGTGGAGCGCACGCACGAGTTCGCCGACGCCGGCGAGCGCCCGGACGGTGTTGCGTGCGTCCAGACGTGCACGCAGCCGCTCGGCGTAGGTCGCACGGAACGTCGCGTGCGCCGCGTCGTCGCCGGGGATGCCGTGCTTCGACGCGAGCTCCCGGTAGATCAGGGGATCCAGTCGGCCGCTCACCTCGACGCCGTCGAAGGAGAACGACCGGTCCGGGTGGAGTGCGTGCAGCGCCTCGAGCATCGCATGGATGCCCGCATGTTCGCTCTTGAGGAGCGTGCCGTCGATGTCCCAGAGCGCGAGCACGCGGCTCAGGCCTTGGTCGCCGCGACGATGCGGCGAGCCGCGTCGCCGAGGTCGCCCGCCGCCTGCATGGTCGGGAGCTCGCCCTTCGCGGCCTCGAGGATCCGACGGGCCTCGGCCACGTTGGTGCCCTCCAGCCGCACCACCAGCGGCACCTTGAAGCCGACCGACTTCGCGGCACCGACGATCGCGCGCGCGATGCGGTCGCACTGCATGATGCCGCCGAAGATGTTCACCAGCACGCCCTTCACGCGGCTGTCGCTGAGGATGATGCGGAACGCCTCGCTGACGGCTTCCTCGGTCGCACTGCCGCCGACGTCAAGGAAGTTCGCCGGCTCGCCGCCCTCGAGCTTGATGATGTCCATCGTGCTCATGGCAAGACCCGCACCGTTCACGAGGCAGCCGATCGTCCCGTCGAGCGCGACGTACGAGAGGCCGAACTCCTGCGCGCGGAGCTCCGCGGCGTTCTCCTCGGTGGGATCGAACATGGCGGCGATGGCCTTCTGGCGGAAGAGCGCGTTGTCGTCGAAGTTGAACTTCGCGTCGACCGCGACGATGCGGCCTTCGGGGTTCGCCGCATCCGGCGGCGTCAGCACGAGTGGGTTCACTTCCACCATGCTGGCATCGGTCTTGGTGAGCAGGGCGGCCATGCGCATCATCAGGTCGACGGCCTGCGCGAGCGGCTTGCCCGAGAGGCCGAGCTTCATGCCGACGGCGCGGGCCTGGAACGGGGCGAGCCCGGAGACCGGGTCGAGCGGCTGGCGGATGATCGCCTCGGGGCGGGTCTCGGCGACGTGCTCGATCTCGACGCCGCCCTCGGCGCTCGCGATGAGCGTGTTGGTGCGCTTGGCCCGGTCGAGCGTGATCGCCAGGTAGTACTCCTTCGCGATGTCGACGGCCTCGGCCACGAGCAGGCGCTTCACCTCGAGGCCCTCGGGCGGCGTCTGCGGGCTCACCATGCGGTTGCCGAGCATGAACTCGGCGGCGGTGCGCGCCTCGTCCGCGGTCTTGACCACCTTCACGAAGCCTGCCTTGCCGCGTCCGCCGGCGTGCACCTGCGCCTTGACCACCAGCAGCTTGGCACCGCCCGAGAGGATCTCGCTCGCGGCGGCGTGCGCCTCGGGCACTGCCTGCACCATGCGGCTCGGGGGAACGGCGATCGAGGCGTCCTGCAGCAGCTGACGGGCTTGGTATTCGTGGATCTTCATGGGAGGTTCGGAAGTCTAGTGGCCGCCCGCCCGCGCGGCGCGCCGGTGGGCCCACCACTCCCAGGCCAGCGGCAGGAGGCTCACCACGATGATGAGGAGGACGACCTTCGAGAAGTGCTTCTGCACGATCGGCAGGCCGCCGAGCCAGAAGCCGGCGCCGAGCAGGAGGCCGACCCAGATGACGGCGCCGAGCACGTTGTAGAAGAGGAATCGCGAGTACGTCATGGCGCCGATGCCGGCCACGAAGGGCGCGAACGTGCGAACGATGGGAACGAACCGGGCCAGCACGACGGCTCTGCCGCCATGCTTCTCGAAGAAGGCGTGGGTGCGGTCCAGGTGTTCCTTCCTGAGCCAGCGGTGGCGCCCGCTGAAGGCCACGGGACCGATCGCGCGGCCGATGTGGTAGTTCACGCCGTCACCGAGCACAGCAGCCACGAACAGCACGATGCCCATCGTCTGGACGGTGACGGCGGGGGCGGCGCCGTCCTGCGCGGCCACGCTGGCCACGGTGGCACACACCGCACCCGTGGCGAACAGCAGGCTGTCGCCGGGGAGGAAGGGCGTGACCACCAGCCCGGT
>JBEGNG010000043.1:0-8845 GCA_041182645.1 Planctomycetota bacterium | reverse complement strand
AGCATGGCGTAGGTCGCCGTGCCGCCGAGGGTGGAGACGATCTGGGCGAGGTTCTCCCTCAGCAGCCCCGGCTGTGCGATGAGTTGCCAGAGGTCGTGGAGGAACTGGTCCATGCGCGCGTGGAGTGTGCCCGAAACGAGCGCGGCCCGGGCGATGCCGGGCCGCGGACGATCGAACGGACAGGGCGGGATTCGAACCCGCGATACAGGGATATACCCCGTATGCCGGTTTAGCAAACCGGTGCCTTCAACCACTCGGCCACCTGTCCAAGGGGGTGGGAAGTGTAGCAGCAGGCCGCGTCAGGGCGACCACTGGGCCAGCAGCTCGGCCAGATCCGCTCCGGTAACCGCACCATCGCCCGTGGCATCAAGTCGCGGGTCGCGGGTCGACCATCCGGCCACGAGCATCGCGAGGTCGGCACCATCGACATCACCGTCGAGGTCGACGTCGCAGCGCGCGAGGGCAGCCCGTTGTTCGAACGCAGCGGCGTCGATGGTCGTGACCGCACCGTCGCCATCGAAGTCGAAGACGAGGCACGGGCAGGTGATGAGCGATTCGCCCACGCAGCCCGACAGCATGGCCCGGTCCTCGGCATCCACGCGCCAGTCATCGTTGCCGTCACCGAGCCGCTCCGGCGGATGGACCGTCCAGCATGCACCGGCCGGCAGGGCGGCGATCGTGCGTGTGGTGCCCGTCCACGGCCAGGTCACCGTCACGCGGTCGGCGCGCGGTGCATCGCCGAGCCCGGCGTGCACGCGCAGGTCGTTCATGCCAAGGTAACCCACGCCGCCGGCGCAGACGTCGAGCGGAGTGGTCCGCCCGCCGGCCTCGACGTCGACCAGCGCACCGATCGCGTCGATGTTCGGCCATTGGCCCTCGACGCGGATGCGCACCGCAGGGCGCCTGCGGCCTTCCTTGTTCATGAAGAGCCGCAGCGGTGCGCCCAGCGGGTTCGTGACCAGGTCGAGGGCACCGTCGCCATCGACATCCGCGACCGCGGAGCCGTAGTCGACCTGCGGTCCGCCACCCAGCGCGGCGGCAGTCGTGAGGTCGGCGAACTGGCCATTGGTGTTGAGGAAGAAGCGGTCCTGTGCCGCCTGGTGCACGATGTGCAGGTCCGGATCGCCGTCGTTGTCCGCATCGAATGCCTGCACGGACCAGCCCGTCAGGTTGCTCGCCGTCACGACGCCGCGTGCGGTCGACTGCTCGTCCCACAGCATCGGGGAGACCTGCATGAACAAGGGGTGCACGGCACCGAGCGGCTGGTTCGCGGCCGTGATGTTCGCGCACAGCAGGTCCACGAGTCCGTTCCCGTCCATGTCGGCCCGCGCGACGCCCATGCTGAAGAACGCACTCCCGGCGTCCCCGCAGGCCGGCGTCAGGTCGGTCCATCGCCCCCGATCGTTGCGCAGCACTCGGTTGCTGGAGAGGATCGGCCCGACGTGTGCACGGTCGTTCGACACGTAGAGATCCGGGTCGCCGTCGCGGTCAAGGTCGGCCGGCGAGACCATGAAGTTGTGCGAAGGCTGGTCCAGCCCGCACCATGCACTCGACTCGATGAAGGTTCCCGAGCCGGCTTGGTTCAGGTAGGCGGTGGCGTGCGCGTCGTCGGTCCCCGCGATCAGGCCTGCGTAGTTCCCTACCAGCACATCGACCCAGCCGTCGCCGTCGAGGTCGCCCATCGCGACGCATCGTCCGACCCACGGCGAATCGAGTCCGCTGCCCGCCGTGGCATCCGCGAAGACCAGCGGCGCGACCTGGAGGAAGAGCCTGGTGCCGTGTCCGCGCTGCGAGATGACGAGGTCGAGGTCGCCGTCCGCGTCCAGGTCCGCGGCGCCGAACCCACCCGGGCTCAGCAGGCCGGTGATGCCGCAGGACGCCGTGCGGTCGATGAACTGCCCCGACCCCGTGTTCTCGAAGATCGACACGAGCGACGCGACGTTGCCCAGGGCGACGAGGTCGGCGTCGCCGTCCCGGTCAAGGTCCGCGAGCCCAACGCCGAAGCCGTACTGGCCGACGGTCTGGGGCGAGCCCAGCGTCGTCGCGATCGCCCCGCGGGCATTGGCCTCGTTCACGAACGGCGTGAAGGTGCCTTGGGGCCCCGGGGTCGCGAAGGTCGATGCAGCGATGGCGGCAGCCACGAGCATGAGAGTCAGCGTAGGGGACACCGGTTGCGATCCCAAGGGTTTTTGCGAGCGAATTCGAGCTGCCTGCGGCAGCGTGGGCCACCGCCGCAGCCGGGTCATGTACTGCACCGACGGAGGCTGGCGTCCGCAGGGGCCGCGGTTCCGCGCTCACTCCGGGGACGGCCGGGTGAGGAGCGCCACGGCGTCCCGCGTGGCGGCCTGGTCGAGCTGCGAGAACTGGGTCGTGAGGCTGTCCAGCAGCGTCAGGTAGAGCAGCATGTCGTCGAGCTTGCGGTTGAAGGTTTCGTACTCGGCTGAAAGTGCGGGATCGGCCGGGCGCTGTTCGCGGGTCGCTTCACGGCATCGGCCGAGCACCGCCTGCAGGGGATCGATCTCGCGGGCCTTGCGCACCCGGATCACGGCGGCGAACAGGTGCCAGACATCCTGCTCGGCGCTGAAGAGGTCGCGTCGCGTCGCCTCCTCCGGGGTCCGCTTCACGATGCCCCACTCCTCCAGGGTCCGCAGCGTCATGCTGGCGTTGCCGCGGCTGATCCCCAAGCGCTCCATCATCTGGTCCATGTTCATGGGCACGCCTTCGATGAAGAGCAGGGCGTGCACGGCGGTCATGCTGCGGGGGACACCCCAATGCACACCCATGTCCGCCCACGACTCGACGAACTGCATCTTGGCATCATGAAGACGTCGGACCGGGTCCGATTCTTGGCTTTGCGACATGGCGGGTCCCACACGAGGCAACGAGGCCAGCGAAGCCTAACCAATCCTGAACCCGGGCGGAAGGGGGCGTCTTCAGGGTTGCTTGGGCGCGATGACCGAGAGCATCCGGCCCGTGAGGCCGGCATCCCTTCGGTGGCTGAAGAACCGGGCGGGCTCGGCGGCGGTGCAGCAGCCGCAGGCGTGGATCGCGGACGCGGGGACTCCCTCCGCCGCCAACTGCGCGCGCACGGCACGGTCGAGGTCGGCGAAGGCCTTGGCGCCCGCCGTCGGCACGGCACACTCGCCGACGCCTGCGGCCACCAGGGCCGCGACGACATCCGGGCCCACCTCGAAGTGCGCGGCGCTGATCGAGGGGCCGACGGCAGCGACGAGTTGCGAGGCATCCGAGCCCCGCGCCAGCATGGCGCGAAGGGTCGCCCCGACGACGCCGGCTGCGACGCCGCGCCAGCCCGCATGGATCGCGGCGGCCCGACCGGTGGCCGTGTCGCCCACCAGGACCGTCACGCAATCTGCGCTGCGCACGCCGACGGGCGAGCCGTTCGGTTCGGCGAGCAGGGCATCGCCGGCACCGCAGAGTCCCGGGCCGGTTGCCTCGAGGACGATCTTGCCATGGACCTGTTGGGCATCGGCCAGGCGGCCGGCATCGAGCCCGACCGCCGACAGGAACCGACGGGTGTTGCGCTCAAGTTCGTCACGGCGTTCAGGGGCGGCGCCCGGTCGTTGCAGGTCGAGCGAATCGAAGGGTTCGGCGCTCTCGCCCGAGCGCCGCGTGCTGAAAGCGTGCACGAAGCCCGCCTCACGAAGCGGCATGCATTCGAGGAAGGCCACACCATCGACCGTGCGCTCGCGAAAGCTCGGATGCATGCAGCGGATCATAGGAATGAACAGGGCCCCCATGCGTGTGCATGAGGGCCCTGGGTCGATCGAGCGATCCGATCAGGGCTGACCGGCGGCGCCACCGCAGTCGCCCACGGTGTAGAGCTCACCGACGGCGTTGATCTGCACCTTGATCTGGTCGTGCCAGCACTGGTAGTTGGCTCCGGTGCCGCCGGCCATGGTCACCACGCGGGTGAAGACCTTGAGCTGGCCCTGGTCGCTGACGACGTAGGCGCTGGCGGGTGAGCAGCCCGGGCTCTGGACGACCCACGCCGTGGGGACGCCACCCGTCAGGACCTGGATCTCGCCATCCTCGGGAAGCCAGAGTTCCCAGCGGTTGGTGACGTCGTTGTAGACGAACACCATGCACAGGGTCAGTCCAGATCCGAGGATCGTGGTGTTGCCCTCGATGTTGATCTTGGCCGCCTCGTCCGGAGAGCCGAATCCCGTGTTGCGCGCCACCTGCACGTCAACGACGCGGTTGGGCAGCACGTACGGCACGCTGGGGCCGAAGCCGCCCGACGATCCACGGGCCCGAACCGAACGCGCCTTCAGGTAGAAGTCATCCACCGCGCTGATCGCGTAGGGATTCAGCTGGGTGATCTCCTTGCCGGTGATCAATTCGACGCTTGCGTCGTTCGATGGGTCGAACCACTCGCCCGTGTTGACCTCGAGTGCCATCACGCGCAGGTCGGGGAAACCGCGGACGGAAGCGATCCCGGTGTCCTCGGCGCCCGTGTCGCCCCACTTGGGGTCGGTCGAGACGGCCGGCGGGGTGACCTGCCCGCACTGGGGGAAGATCGAGCTGGCGGTTGCACTGCCGGGGGGCGCTCCGCGCAGGACGTTGCGCATCTGCTCCGGCGGAACGCCGAGACCGTCGAACTGCAGCTTGGCGAACTGCTGCAGCAGCACGGCCGCGCCGCCGATCATGGCGGTTGCTGCCGAGGTTCCGTCGAAGTTGGCGGTGTACCGGCGAAGGTGTGAGCGCTCGGGCGCAGTCACCGCGGCGGTCAGTCCTGCGGCGGCATCATCGCCCAGGAACAGATCGCCGAAGCCTGCCGCGCACACGCCGTAGCCCCAACCCGAGATCGTCAGGTTGTCGGTTCCGGCTTCCGGCTCTGGGTTGAGGTAGTTGCTCATCCCGACGCGGCAGTAGTCGTTGCCGGGCCAGACCGCGGGGGGCTTGGCAGCGAAGCCAAGGTCGTTGATGCTGTCGGGCGGCGGGGCAGGGCCTTCTTCAGGATCCGGCGCCGGAGCAACGGGGAGCTGAAGCTGGAAGCCCGGCCAGACGGCACCAACCACGACGCAATTCTGCGTGTCGGCGGTCAGCGTGTCGGCTTCCCGAACCTGGGCGGGATTGACGATCTGGGCGCCGTTGCCGGCCGCCATCACGAAGCAGAGACCTGCGTCGATGCCTTGGCTCAGGACGTCTCGGACGGCCTGGCCTTGCTCGGGCGCGGCTTCGTCGACCGAATTGAGGGGTTGGAAGCCGGTGGCCGTCTCCATGGGGATCACGCAGATGTTCGAGGCCGGAAGCCCGCCCTCACCGTCCTGCGTGAGGTAGTAGGCAGCACCGGCGATCGCAGCGTTGGTGCGGGAGGTGCCGGTCGCGGACAGTGCCGGGAAGAACCAAGGCTCTGCTTCGTAGGCCAGGCCGGTGACGCCCTTGGTGTCCTGGTTCGCCACGAGCACCGACATCACGGCCGTGCCGTGCTCGGGATAGACGACGTAGCCGTCCGGCGGGTAGGTCGGGTTGGACACATCGACGCAGTCGGCAGGGTTCGTGGTGATCGTGCCGCACCGTGTGCAGCAATCTTCGGCGGAGGCCTCGAAGCCGCCGCAGTCGCACGCCACGGGGGTGGGATTGATCAGGAACGGCGATTGACCCGGCTCGACGATGATCTTCGAGACGCCATCAACCAGGAACTCCTCGTGGTTGACGTACATGCTCAGGTCGACGACGCCGACACGGATGCCCTGTCCGCTCAGGTCGGACTGCCCGAAGAGCGCGTTGGCGAGGAAGTCCATGTAGGCGATGTCAAGTCCACCACCCAGATAGGTCGTGGCCCGCATGAACGGGAAGAAGTCGGAGTTCTCCGGCGTACCGGGAGGAGGGGTCTGGCGAAGGCGCGTGCCCCACAGGGCGAGGGGCATGCTGCCGGCGGCAACCTGTCCCGAGACGCCGTCGAGGCCGGGGCTGAGCGCCGGCTGGGTGATGGTTGCGGGGGCTGCAAGCGGGAACTGGGCGGGCGGAGCGGCCCCGAACGTTTCGCCCAGCAGCAGCAGCGAATCGCCGTAGTAGGGCGTGGCAAGTGTGGTCGGGTCGTACGGATTGCCCTGATTGAAGCTGGACACGCCGGTCGGCTGGCCGGCTGCCTGGAAGGCAGGGTTCAGCGCGTAGATCGAGCGGTTGGCGGTCGCGGCGGTGGTTTCCGCATCCGTCACGTCCACGTCGATCAGGTCCGCGTAGTAGTCGCGCGTGATGTAGCAGTCGGGAACCGTCAGGGCGCTCGCCGCGCAGTCGGCGTCCCAGGCGATCGAGCAGCAGAGGTAGTTCACGGCGCACACGATGGCGCAGCAGTTCGGTTCGCGCGAACCGTTCAGGGCAGCCGCGGACTGCATCTGGTGGTGCTGCAGGTGCCCGGCCGTGAAGGTGGACCAGGAGCCGCCACCGGTGGTCGGATCGGCTTGGCCCGGCGGGCCGCCGGTCACGTTTCCGCAGGACTCGTAGAGCGTGGCGGGGCCGTTCGGCGGCGCGCACAGGAAGTTGGACATCGTGAGGCAGCCCCAGTCCCAGATGGCGATGCCACCCGCACATTCCGGTGGGCCGATGCAGGCATCCGCACCTGGATTGGTCGCGTACCACTCGTTGATCAGGTCGATGCAGCCAGCGATCGCACCGCCACCCTGCAGGCCGCCGCAGTTGGGGCAACCCGCATCGGGGTAGGGCGGGAAGATCCCTCCGTTGGCGCATTCGGCGTCGAAGAGGTCGCTGCACTCACCGGGCGGCGTCGGGCACTGTGCGGGGTTGACGCGTGCCTCGATCTCCACGAGATCGACCATGTCGAGGTTCCGGAGGTAGGTCGCGTTGCTCAGAAGGTCACCCTTGGATTGCACCACGATCCAGTCGGAGAGGTCGCGCGACCAACGACCCGAGCGACGACGCGCGCGCTCGCGGAGCTCGGCGGTCTGCGCGACCGTCAGGTCGACCATCGACGTGCAGCGCGCGCCGATCGTGTCGAGCGCATCGCGGAGTGCCGACAGGTCCATGCCGGTGCGGCTCGTGAGTTCGGATGCCTCACCACCGCGCGGAGCCGCGATGCTGTACTCCGGCTTCACGCGCACGAGGATGCGACCGGTCGCCACGCTGCGACCCGAGACCGGGTCGGTGGGCACCGTCAGCGCCGTGGGACCCGCCACCGGCGTTCCCTTGGCCGTCTGCGCGCGGTTCTGGGCGTGCGCCGAGCCGGGCTCGAAGGCGACCGAGGCAATGAGCGCGGCCGTGAGGCTCGCGTGGGGCACAAAGCGGAAGATCATCGTTGCATGCTCCGTGGGGTCGATGGCACAGAACCCGCTGACGCGGGCCACCCCCGGAGTCTAGACCACAATCCGGACCGTCACAACCGCGGAATCAGGCCTTCGCGGAGGTTGCCTTGAGCACCCGATGACCGATGTCCGAGCGGAAGAATGCGCCCGGGAACTCGATGCAGCGGGCGGCCTGGTTGGCCAACGCCTGGGCCCGCTCGAGCGTGGCCGCGAGGGCAGTGACCCCAAGGACCCGACCTCCGTTGGTCACCAGGGTGCCATCCTTGCGGCGCGTGGTGCCCGCGTGGAAGACGACGACCTCCTCATCCTCGCCTGCGCAAGCTTCCGCCGCGGGGATGCCCGCGATGGGGTCACCCTTGCGCGGGGTTCCGGGGTAGCCCTCGGCGCAGACCGCGACGCAGACCGACACGCGGGGATCGAACGAGAAGGATGCATCATCGAGCGAACCGGTGGCGCAGTGCCAGAGCGTCTCGACCAGGTCGCCCTGGAAGCGCATCATCAGCGGCTGGGTCTCGGGGTCACCGAAGCGCGTGTTGAACTCGAGCACCTTGGGACCTGCTGGCGTGAGCATGAGCCCTGCGTAGAGGACGCCGCGGAAGGGGATGCCATCCCGCTTGAGCGCATCGACCGTGGGGACGAGCACGTCGCGCACGACGGCATCCATGGTCGCGTCGTCGGCAAGCGGTGTCGGGCAGTACGCACCCATGCCGCCGGTGTTGGCGCCCGTGTCGCCCTCGCCGACCTGCTTGTGGTCCTGGCACGGTTCGAGCAGGCTGATCGTGTGGCCGTCGACGAGCGCCAGCACGGAGAGTTCCTGCCCGTCGAGCTTCTCCTCGATCACGACCTTGGCGCCCGCGTCGCCGAACTCCTTCGCGCCCATCATGCGGCGGATGACCGCGGCCGCCTCGCCGCCGCGATCGCAGACCACGACGCCCTTGCCGGCACAGAGCCCCGCCGCCTTGACCACCATCGGCTGGTCGCGCGCAAGGACGTAGTGCAGCGCCGCGTCCATGGACGTGAACGACTTCCCTTCGGCGGTCGGCACGCTCGCCTGGCGCATGAGGTCCTTGGCGTACGCCTTGTCGCCTTCGAGGCGGGCTCCGGCCTGGACCGGCCCGAAGACCGGCACGCCGGTTCCGGCGATGGCATCGGCGAGTCCGGCTTCCAGCGGGGCTTCCGGCCCGATCACGACGAGGCCGATCCGCTCCTTCGTGAGCCACTGCAGGAAGTGGAAGTTGCGCGTGGCAGCCACGTCCTCGGGGCAGGGCCTGCACAGCGCGAGCAGGCCCGCGTTCGCCGACTTCTCGCACCAGAGTTCGCCGAGCCGCGGGGACCGGCGCATCCGCCACGCGAGCGCGTGCTCACGACCACCGGAACCGACGAGCAGGACATTGATGCGATCGGGCAGTGCCTCGGCCATGGGGCGAGTGTAGTGGTCTCGGCGCGGCAGCCCGGCCTTCGTGCTAGCCTTGCGTTCCCGGAGTCCCCGACATGATTCGAGTCCTCGCCATCGTCGCATGCCTGGTCGCACCGCACGCCGCCCGAGCGCAGGGTGATGCGGA
>JBEGNG010000042.1:0-8884 GCA_041182645.1 Planctomycetota bacterium | reverse complement strand
ATCCTAACGACGCCGCACCCCCCCAACTCCACCAACGAACACGGGCGGCCCGAAGGCCGCCCGTGCGTGATCAACCGAGGTTGATGGTCGAGCCGCTGCGATCAGCGACGACGACGGCTGGCCAGGCCAGCGACGCCCAGGAGCGCAAGCGCGCCGGGGGCGGGGACGGCACCAGCGGCGATCGCGGTGCCGGCCACGTTCTCCCACGCGTAGTCAACAACCGTACGCGTCGGGGCGTTGTTGCCCAAGCCAGCACTCCCGATCGCGCCAACGGCGAATCGCATCCAGCCGTAGTGCGTCTGGCCCGAGGCAGCGACGAACTTGAAACCGATCATATTGATCGCGCCGTACTGCCAACCACCCGTCGTGTTGGCCATCACGTTGCTCGTGCCGGTGTTGTACGAGCCAGTTGATCCGATGAGGGTTCCGGCGGCGAGGTTGCCCGCGGCACCAGTGGTCTGACCCGGGGTGCGCAACTGGCCGCCACCAGTGGAATTGAAGAAATTCAATCCACCGCTCGTGGAGTAGGGGTTGACGTCCCAGCCGGGGACGCCCGAACCGGGCCCGTTCGAGAGCACGCCGGTCTCGACGTTGATGTAGCAGCCATCGATGTCCACAGCGCAGACGAAGTTCACGGCGCCGCTGTAGACGATCGCCGCATTGGCCGCACCGGCCGCGCACAGGGCGGCAGCAGCCGCGAAGTGCATCTCAAGCTTCAGGTTCTTCATGTCTTTCTCCAAACAAGAGGGACTAAGGAAAGGGACGGGTGGCTCGGGCTTCCTTGGACCTGCCACCACCTTGCAAGGCTCCGGGTAAGGGCCCGGACAGCCCGGAAACAACTCCGGGACGACGTAGACTGCCCGGGTTCCGAAACAGTGCAAATTTCTTGCGGAACAATCCCCGGTTTTTTGGCCGCCTGAAACGGCAGCTGCCGCGCGGATCGTCCCTCCACCAGCAATACTCACGCCCATGGCGATCGCCACCACGCCGCCTCCAATCCCTTTGGGCGCCACAACGCGCTGCAGCCCAGGGTCGTCCATGCAGGGGTCCGGCGGAATCGACCTTGGCGGCCTTGGCGACACAACGCACTGCAGCGCATGGCCTTACGGAGCCACGGGGCCCTCGACGACCTCCGCCCTACCCGCTCCCCGGCCGTTCCACGAGCAAGATCCCTGGGGAGAGAAAACCCACACCTATGTGAGGGCGCAGGGCTTTGGTGCAGCCCCCGATCCGGCACCCGGCCGCTGGGCGGGCCAACGCCAGTGGACCGTGGCGGAGTTGGGCACCGGAACAGGCTGCGCCCTGGCGTGCCTGGTCGCCGCATTCGAGCGCCACGCCCATCCGCTCCAACGACTGCACTACGTCGGCTTCGAGCGCGATCCAGGCATGCTCGACTGGTGGCGCGACCCAGCCTCTCGTGCCGCGATTCCGCCCGCCGAGCGCAAGGCGCTCGAGAGCATCCTGGCGCGCCCCATCAGGTCCACCCAGGGCATCACACGATGGCGGCTGCTCGATGGCCGGGCCACCATCACCCTGGTGCTTGGCGATGCCACGCAGTGGCTTCCCCACCTCAGCTTCAGGGCCGACGCCTGGTTCCTCGATGCCTACGAGCCGGCCATCGAGGATCGGCTGTGGTCCCCGGAGGTGCTGGCGCAAGTCGCCCGACTGTCCGCCGCGGGCGCAACGGCGTCGACGTTCTCGGCGGCCGCAGTGGTTCGCCACGGGCTGCATGCAGCCGGGTTCGACGTGCAGCGCCAAGCCGGATTCGACACCAAGCGGCACATGACGACGGCGGTCCGTCGTTCCCATGATGCATCAGCCTCCATCGAGCCATGGTTCGCTCCACCGGAACCTGCGCCTCCTGACTGCGTCACGGTCGTGGGAGCGGGGCTTGCCGGCGCCTGGTGCGCCCGGGTATTCGCTGAACGCGGCGTCCATGTCACCGTCGTGGAGCCCACGCCGGGGATCGCTCGCGCCAGTGATGTCCCGATGGCCGCGGCGGCACAGCCCGGCGGATCGTGGCAAAGTGAGCAGGTCCGCGTGCACGACGCCGCATGGCATCTGTTGGCATCGCGATGCGTCGACCTTGGCCTGCCACACCGCGTGCTGCCGATCACGACACCGGGAGTCGCCCCGAACGCACCCGCGGGTCAACCCACGCGGATCGCCCGACCCGCATCCGCCGGTCCGACCCACGCCATCGCCCCCGACACGCCCGCAGGTGAGCCCACGCGCATGGCGATCGTGGCCGCGCCTCGAGAGATCATCAGCGCACTGCTCGATCACCCCCGCATCCGCCGCGAGCCGAGCATGCCCTCCACCGCCAGCTTCGTGGTGCAGTGCACCGCGTTCCTTCCTGATGCCATGACCGATGCGGCCTGCGCGCGTGGAGCACCGGTGCCGAATGCCGGATCGATCGCCTGCGCGAGCCTCGTCAGGCCACTCGACACGGCCATCATGGACCGCGGCTATGCACTGCCCCACCCGACCGCGGCACGGGCATGGGTCGGCGCCACCAACCACCCGGGGCGATGGAGCCCCCCCCAAGCTCGGTCCGGAGCCAGTCAAGGCACGCGCATCCACGCGCCGACCGACTCGGCCTCGCATGCCACCCACGTGGAACTCGGGCACGAGGAGCAGGCAGCCCTCGATGCGCTGGCGCGCGAGGTGTTGGTCACGCCGGTCTCGTGGGTCGACGCCTGGTCCGGCGTGCGGGCTGCCTCACCCGATCACCTGCCGCTCACCGGGCCCGTCTGCGGCGAAGCAGCCTTCACACGAGCGTTCGAGGACATCCGTCATGGCCCCTTGGCGCGGGCCTGGCCACCGTGCCCCTACGAACCGGGTCGGTGGTGCTCCATCGGTCATGGTTCCCACGGCATGCTCACCGCACCACTGGCAGCGGAACTCATCGCCGACCTTGCCTTCGGAACGCCGCGTTGCCTCACGGACGAACTCCTGCCGTTCCTCCTGCCCCAGCGCTTTGCCCTCAGGCACCTGCGCCGCGTGCGTGGATGAAACGCTCCGGATGCAACGAGGCCGCCGGTCGTGGGACCGACGGCCTCGATCATGAAACAGTGTCCGGGCCGGGCTGAGTCAGCGCCGACGACGCGTGCCGCCGACGAGGCCCGCGAGGCCAGCCAGGGCCACGGCGCCGGGCGCCGGCACGGCCACGATGGACAGACCGGTGGTCTCGTAGCTCAAGGAGACCAAGCGGCGCTCGAGCGCGTTGGCTCCGATGTACATGACCCCGTAGCCGTACCGCACCTGGTTCTGCGCGTTCAGGAAGCGGAAGCCGAAGATGTTGTTCGCATTCTCCTTCCACAGACCCGGCGCGTTCCCGAAGATCACGTTGCCGCCGGGCAGCGCCTTGAACTGGTAGCTCGAACCCACCACGACGCCGGGAGCGAATGAACTCGCCGAGTCCCAGCCCGTGGCGGGATCCACCATCATCCAGGTGCCGTGGGCCGTGGTACCGCCGAAGTACAGGCCGTTGGCACCGTTGGGATTCAAGTCCCAGCCGGCGTTCATGTCCGGCGAGGTGCCATACACCTGCTGCTCGATGTTGATGAACAGACCCGCCGCGGTGGCTGGAATGTCCAGATTCAGGTTCCAATTGACGACGGCTGCGTCGACGGACGAGACGATGGCGGAGGACGCGGCAACAGCCAGCGCCATCCAAGTGGATGGATGCTTCATTCCTTTTCCTCTCCCTCGGACCCTGGTGGGTCCTGACTTGACAAACGATCACTCGAACCCGGTCATCGATCCAACGACGCCACGCAGCCCTTCCGCTCCGTATCGCGATGGTCGATGGGCCCGAACTCCCATTGGGGCCGCGACCACCATTCCACGGAATCCGCTGCATGCAAATGGGTTGCGTTGAGTTGCACAAAAATCACCGAAATCACTGACCGCGACCCATAATGTCGTGGATCATCCGCCGGATTGGTCGTTTCTGAGCCCTAAGCCCCTGCGGGACAGGGGCTTGCGGCCCGGCCGACACCCCGTCGCCTCTCAGGCCAGGATGCCGCCCACGACCTTGCCGTGCACGTCGGTCAGCCGGTAGTCGCGACCCTCGTGCCGGAAGGTGAGCCGCTTGTGCTCGAACCCGAGCAGGTGCAGCATGGTCGCGTGCAGGTCGTGGACCTCGACCGGGTTCTCGACGATGTTGTACGAGAAGTCGTCGGTCTTGCCCCAGCTGATGCCGGGCTTCACCCCACCGCCCGCCAGCCACACCGAGAAGCACCGTGGGTGGTGGTCGCGTCCGTAGTTCTCTCGCGCCAATGGGCCTTGGCAGTACACCGTGCGCCCGAACTCGCCGGCCCACAGGACGAGCGTGTCGTCGAGCAGCCCCCGCTGCCGCAGGTCCTTGATGAGGGCGGCCTGCGGCTGGTCGACCGCCCCGGCCTGCGCGCGCAGCTCGCCCGGCAGGTTGCCGTGCTGGTCCCACCCGCGCATGTAGAGCTGGACGAACCGGACGCCGCGCTCGGAGAGCCGCCGAGCCATCAGGCAGTTGGCGGCGAAGGATCCCGGCTTGCGCACGTCGGGACCGTACATGGCCAGCGTGGCCTCGCTCTCGTCGCTGAAGTCGGTGAGCTCGGGCACCGACATCTGCATGCGGTAGGCCATCTCGTGCTGCGCGATGCGCGCCTGCACCTCGGGATCGAGGCTGTCCTGGAACTCGCGCGCATTGATCTCGCTGACCAGGTCGAGCATCTGCCTGCGGTCGTCGCGCGTGAGCCCGTCGGGATCGCGCAGGTGCAGCACCGCATCGCGGCCCGCCCGCAGCTTGCAGCCCTGGTGCTCGCTCGGCAGGAAGCCGCTGCCCCAGAACCGCGCGCTGAGCGCCTGCATGTTGCCCAGCCCCTGCGTGATCATGACCACGAAGTTCGGCAGGTTCTTGTTGGCGCTGCCGAGTCCATAGCTCACCCAGGCGCCCAGGCTCGGCCGCCCCGGTTGCTCGGTGCCCGTCTGGAAGAACGTGATGCCCGGCTCATGGTTGATCGCCGAGGTGTGCAGCGACTTGATGAAGCAGATCTCGTGCGCCACGCTGCCGGTGTGGGGCAGGAGCTCGCTCAGCCAGACGCCGCCCTCGTTGTTCTCGTGGCGGTCGAACTGGAACATCGTCGGCGCCACGGGGAACCGGGCCTGGCCGCTGGTCATGCCCGTGATGCGCTGCCCGTTGCGGACCGAATCAGGCAGGTCCTGGTCGAAGCGGTCCACCAGTTCGGGCTTGTGGTCGTAGAGGTCGAGCTGGCTCGGCGCACCCTCCATGTGCAGGTAGATCACGCGCTTCGCGCGCGGCGCATAGTGCGGCACGTTGGCCAGGATCCCCGCGGCTTCGCTCGAGACCGATCCGGCCAGCGCGCCGCGCGTCAAGGCAAGGTCGGCAAGTGCCGCCCCCCCGAGCGCAGCACCCAGCGATCCGGCGACCTTGCCGAAGAAGCGTCGCCGCGTGAGGTTCAGCAGGTACTCCTCGAGCGGGTCGGCGGGGCCGTTCGTCATGGGGTCCTTGCGCATGGATGGTCCTCGGGGTTCAGTCCTTCACGATCACGGGATCGCTCGCCAGGATCGCGTTGGCGATCATCGTCCACGCCGCGAGCTCGGAGGGATCGAGCGACCGCCCGGCGGGGTGCTCGCCGACGGCGAGCAGCTTCATGGCATCCTCGGGGGCGTTGACGAACCGTGCACGGTAGAGCGCCAGGTCCTCGAGCAGGCGATCGAGCAGCCCCTCACGCGGCTCGTGCGCCGTCGCGCGCACGAAGAGCGTCCGCATGCGGCTGCCGTCGCTGCCGGGTTCGCCCATCACGCGGGCGGCGGCGGCGCGGGCCGCCTCGACGAACTGCGGATCGTTCCAGAGGACGAGCGCCTGCAGCGGCGTGTTGGTCGACATGCGCCGCGTGGTGCAGAACTCGCGCGTCGGCGCATCGAAGGTCAGGAGCGACGGCGGCGGCACGGCACGCTTCCAGTAGGTGTAGAGGCTGCGACGCCAGAGGTCGTCACCGCTGCCCTGCTCGTACGCGCGGGTGTTCGACTGCAGCATCGCGACTTCCTGCCAGAGCCCCTCGGGCTGGTAGGGCTTCACGCTCCGGCCACCGAGCTGCTCCACCAGCAACCCACCGACGTAGAGCGCCTGGTCGCGGATCTGCTCGGCCCCGAGCCTCTGGCGCGGGTACCACGACAGCAGACGGTTGTCGGCATCGAACGCGGCGACCTCGGGCCGGACCCGGCTCGAGAGCCGGTACGCCGAGCTGGTCACCACCAGCCGCACGAGTTCGCGCAGGTTCCAGCCGCCGTCACGGAACTCGACCGCGAGCCAATCGAGCAGTTCCGGGTGCGTCGGCAGCTCGCCCTGCAGGCCGAAGTCCTCGCTCGTGCGCACGAGACCCCGGCCGAAGAGCTGCTCCCACACGCGGTTGACCGTCACGCGGGCGGTCAGCGGGTTTCGGTCGCTCACGATCCACTGCGCCAGGCCGAGGCGGTTGCGCGGCAGGTCCTCGGGCCACTCGCCGAGCACCTTCGGCAGCGCGCGCGTGACCTTGCGGTTCGGATCGGGCGATGCGTAGGCGCCGCGCGTGAGCACGTAGGTGTCGCGCGGCGCTCCCATCTCGCGCATGACCATCGTCTGCGGCGACTCGGCCTTCGCGCGCTCCATCCGCTGCTCGATCGACGCCACGCGCTGCGCCGCCTCGCGGTACCGCGGCGAATGCTGCACGCGCCAGCTGTCGCGCGCCTGCGCCGCGGCGCCCTCGTGCACGGTTGGGTCCGGCAGCAGCAGACCCAGATCGGCCGAGGCGAGCACGCCCTCCGGCCGGTCGAACCGTGCGTAGAAACCGCCCTGGCCGCCGGTGTTCACGACCTTGAAGACCAGCTGGCTCTCGCCTGCCGGAAGGTCGATGGTGATGCGGTCCTGGTCGGGCGCCACGCCGCGCTGCGCCGGGTTGGCATGGACCTGCTCGCCGTTGCGCCAGACGATGAGCTGGTCGTCGCTGCCCAGCGACAGGTCGAGCGAGCGTGCCGTCGGTGCGAACACCTGGCGCGCCAGGTACTCCGCGCCGACGCCTTGCGCCAGGCCCGCCACCTGTCCATCGCGCACGCCGGGCGCGTGGCGCCACCCGCCGTTGCCGAACCGCGCCAGGCGATTGAAGCGCCGCTCGCGACCGGGGCCGTGCTCCGCCTGCGCAGCATCGAGCGCGCCGCTGCCGAAGACCTCGCTCAGGTACCAGTCGCTCGTCGCGATCGGCAGCTGCGCCAGCACGCGGTCATCGGCCTGCGCCACGCGAAGGCGCACACGCCCGATCGAATGCTGCGCGTACGGCGACTGGTAGCCCAGCGTCACCTCGAGCTGCGTGCCGGTGGTGAAGCCGATCGGCTCCTCCATCAGGAAGAACGCCACGCGGCCCTGCCCGTGCACGTGGCCCTCGAGCGCCCATTGGCGGCCGTCGGCACCATCGAGCGCATTGACCGCGCGGAAGTCGCCGTTGGGCTGCTCGTGGCTCGCCCACGCCCAGACGAAGCGCACCGGGACGCGCACGCGCGGGTCCTCCAGGCTCACCGCCTCGGCCGAGATCGAACTCAGCACGGCATTGCCGTTGGGTGCGCGACCGACGCGGCCGCCGAGGCTCGGATCAGCGAGCGCCTCGACCGCGAGCAGCCGCACGCCCGTCTCCGGGAACCGCAGCGTGATCGTGTGCGTGTCCACGTCGGGGTTCGCGCCCGAGGCCAGCACCGAACCGTCGGCTTGCGTGCTGAGGGTCGCCCCGCCGGCACTCACCGCGCGCTCGACCGCGGGCGAGGTCCACGCCATCCCGTCCGCCGAACGCCACCGCGCGAGGAATGCATCGAGCAGCGCACGATCCTCCTCGGCACCGCTCTCCCGGGCGGCGATCGCCTGCCCACGCTCCTGCGCCAGCTGCTCGAGTGCCTGCGCGAGCTTCGGATCGGCCACGGGAATCGCCGGCTCGAACGCGCGGTTCGGATCGGGCAGCTGCGAGTACAGCCCAGGCTCCTCGATGCTGTTGAAGAAGGCCAGCATCGAGTAGTAGTCCTCGGTCGTCACCGGATCGAACTTGTGGTCGTGGCACCGGGCGCAACCCATCGTCAGGCCGAGGAAGACCGACGCGGTCGTGTTCGTCCGATCGACCCAGTACTCGACGAGGTATTCCTCGGGGATCGCACCGCCCTCGTCGGTCGTGACGTGGTTGCGGTTGAAGCCGCTGGCGATCACCTGGTCCTGCGTCGCGCCGGGCATCAGGTCACCCGCCAGCTGCTCGACCACGAACCGGTCGTACGGCATGTTGGATCGGTACGCCTGCAGCACCCAATCCCGCCAGGGCCAGATCTGGCGCCCGGCATCCATGTGGATGCCGCAGGTGTCGGCGTACCGCGACAGGTCCAGCCAAGGCACGGCCATGCGCTCCGCGTAGCGCGTCACGTACGGCTCCTGCTCCAGCAGCATCGCGACCAACCGCTCGTAGGCATCCGGGCGCGCGTCGGCGAGGAACGCCGCAAGCTCCGCGTCGGTCGGCGGCAGGCCGGTCAGGTCGAGGAACACGCGCCGGGCCAGCGTCGCGCGATCCGCTTCCGGACCGGGCTCGACTCCCGCGCCCTGCCAACGCTCCAGGACGAAGCGATCGATGGGCGTACGGCCCCACGCCGCAGCGGGCGACTCCTTCGCCGTCACAGGCACAGCCATCGGCGCTGCAGCCTCGGCCTTGCGGGGCTCGGGGGGTTGGAACGCCCAGTGGGCCTCGTACGGTGCACCGGCCTCGATCCAACGCGCCAGCAGGTCGCGCTCCCGCTCGGTGATCGCCGGCTTGCCGCTCTCCGGCGGTGGCATCACCAGGTCGACGTCGGCATGCGTGATGCGCTGAAGCAGCAGGCT
>JBEGNG010000041.1:0-9778 GCA_041182645.1 Planctomycetota bacterium | reverse complement strand
TCGGCACGCTCATCGGTGCACTCGGCGCGGGCAGGCTGGCCGCGCCCGCTTGCGCGCACACGGCGGTGCGACGCGCTTCGGGATCGCGTGGATTGAGCAGCACCGCACAGGCACCGCGACGCACGACGGCGAACAGCGCGCTGATCGCCTCGGCATCGAGCGATGCGCGAACGCCCACGCGCACGCCTGCACCGATCCCCTCGGCCCAGAGCGAATGCTCGTACGCGGCGCGCACGCCCTGCCAGTGCGGATCGACGATGCCCCCCGGGCCCATCTGGAAGGTGATCACGTCCATGGAACGACTGCCTCCTTGAGCGGTACGAACTCGAGCTTGGGAACCGGGAGCGCGGGTGCGATCTCCATGCGGCCTTCACGTACGGATGCCTGCTCCACCACGTCGAACTCGAAGAGCCCCGCCGAGGCGAGCCCGTGGTCGCGCCCGCCGGTCGAGGTGACCGACGCGAGCCGCGCCAGCATGGCCAGCGTGTACGACGACTCGAGGCAGCTCGACAGGACCGTGTCCATGCCGTGGATGCGGCCGCGGGTCACCGCGTGCTCAACTTCCTCGAGGGCACCGAGCAGGGACGGCTTGATGACCTGGACCTCGACGCCCGGCGCGCCCACGAGCGCCTCGCGATGCTCACGCTCGTGCAGCGACTCGTCGATCGCCATCACGATGCCCGTGCGACGGCTGAGTTCAGGGAGTTCCAGCGGGTTGCGCAGCGGCTCCTCCATGTACTCGATCCGCTCCGCATCGAGCCGCTTCATCATGCGCACCGCGGCCGTCATGGTGAGCCGACGGTTGCCGTCGAGCCGGAGCCGGACCGATGGGTCGAGCCCATCGAGCATGGCGCCGATCAGCGCCGCGTCGTCGGCGACCTTGCCCATGCCGACCTTGACCTTGACCGTGCGGTAGCCGGCGAACTCGCCGCGTTCGATGGCCGCCCGTGCGGCGGCGGCATCGCCGGAGAAGACGGCGTTCACGCCGATGCCGCTCTGCTCGCTGCGGCCGAAGCCGAACCTGCGGTCATGGACCAAGGTGGCCTGCGCACACGAGAGCCCGAACGATGCGCTCGGTGCCATCGGCATCGATCCGCTCGACACGGCCTCCTGCAGGCCCTCGAGCGCATCCTGGAGCGATTCCCGGTGCAGACCGGCCAGCGGTGCCATCTCACCGTACCCCGAGCGACCATCCTCCTCGGCGCGCACGATCGCCCCGCGGCGCACACGCACCATCTCCCCGCCGGCCGGGAACGGCGTGCGCAGGGGAAGTTCGTACCAAGCAACGCTGAAGGACTGCATCAGGACCGGGTCATGACGAGGGCGAAGAGCACCGCCGTCGCCAGCAGTGCCGATCCCGTGGAGGCTAACACGGCGTTGAGCGGTCGACCGTCGAGGCCACGCATGACGCGGATGACCTGCACGGTCAGGAGCGCCGATGGGACGCATGGCAGATAAGCGATGGGCCCCTGCCCTGCGCCGAGCCATGCAAAGCAGCCCAGCGCCCCCACCACGCACGCCGCGAACTCCCACCGCGCGAACCGTTCGCCCAGTCGGACCGCCAGCGTGAGTTTCCGCGCACGCGCATCGCCCTCGCGGTCGCGCAGGTTGTTGACCGCGAGGATGGCGGTCGACAGCAAGCCGCAGCCGATGCCGGCGACGAGGAGTTCGGCGCCGAGCTCCGCGCCCAGGGCGAGGCCCGTCGCGACGACCGCGACGACGCCGAAGAACGCCAGCACGAAGAGGTCGCCAAGCCCGACGTACGCCAGCGGCATCGGCCCGCCCGTGTACGCCAACGCGAGTACGCCGCTGATGAGGCCAAGGAACGCGTAGCCGATGCTCACCTCGATCGAGAGCCACGCGGCGGCGAGGCCGGCGACCGCCAGCGCGATCCCGGTGGCGGTCCACATCGCCGACGGTGCGATGAGCCCCGCCGCGACGGCGCGCGTGGGGCCGAGGCGATCCGGCGTGTCGGCACCCTTGCGGAAATCGAGGCACTCGTTCGCGAAGTTCGTCGCGACCTGCACGGCGAGTGCACCCACCGCGCAGGCGGCGAAGAGCCCCCACTCGCGGCCCTGCCACGGCGCGCCGGCGTGCAGCCTGCCGATCGATGCACCGACGACCACGGGCGCGAGTCCGGCCGGGAGCGTCTTGGGACGCATGGCGCCCAGCCACACGCGGATCCCGGGAGTGGACGTCGTGGTGACGGCGACCACCGGGTCCGACGATGCCTCCGCGTTGGATGGATCGCGCGTCACGGGCGGCGCGTGATCGTGTCCCACGCCGGCGGACGACGCTCGCGCCAGGCGCGCGAGCCTTCCTGCGCCTCGTCGGTCATGTAGTAGAGCATCGTCGCGCAACCGGCCAGTTCCTGCAGGCCGGCCTGGCCGTCGCAATCGGCGTTCATCGCGGCCTTCAGGCAGCGCAATGCCGTGGGCGAGCACGCGAGCATCTCGCGGCACCACTGGAGCGTCTCCTGCTCGAGCTGCGCAAGCGGCACCACCGTATTCACGAGTCCCATGTCGAGCGCCTGCTGCGCGGAGTACTGGCGGCAGAGGAACCACATCTCGCGCGCCTTCTTCTGGCCGATGATGCGGGCCATGTACGAACTGCCGTAGCCGCCGTCGAAGGAACCGACCTTGGGGCCGATCTGCCCGAACTTGGCATTGTCCGCGGCGATCGTGAGGTCGCACATCATGTGGAGCACATGGCCGCCGCCGATCGCGAAGCCCGCCACCATGGCCACGATGGGCTTGGGGCAGGTGCGGATCTCGCGCTGGAAATCCAGCACGTTCAGGCGGTGCACGCCCGACTCATCCACGTAGCCGGCCTCGCCGCGCACGCTGTGGTCGCCGCCGGCACAGAAGGCGTCGGGACCCTCGCCGCAGAGGATGACCACGCCGATCGACGCATCCTCGCGCGCCATCTGGAGTGCACGCCGCATCTCCATCACCGTCTCGGGACGGAAGGCGTTGCGCTTCTGCGGGCGGTTGATCGTGATCTTCGCGATGCCCTCGGGCAGCGTGTGGTAGCGGATGTCGGTCCACTGGCCGACGGCGGTCCAGGCCGGTGCGGTGCTGGTCGTGGTCATGGTGTGCAAGCGTAGTCCAGGACCTGCGCCACGACCGCGGGTGCCTCGACGAGCAGCGCGTGCGTGGTCGCGTGGCCGTCGCCGGCATCGGCCACGGTGACCTGCAGGTGCCTGCCGCCGCGGATGGCGCGCAGGTGATCACCTTCCCGGACGTAGGCCGTGTCATCCTTGCCGGCGACGAAGCAGCACCGCACCGCGCGCGACAGGTCCGGGGCGTGCAGGCTCCGGCCGGGCGAGAGTTCGCGCAGGATGCGGACCCAGCTGGGCGTGTTCGCCGCACGCGATGCCGCGACCGCTCCGGCGAGCCCGCGCGCCACGAGCCCCGCGAACATCGGCCGCGTGTGCCAGGAGCGCATGAACGCCTGCATGCCGTCGCGAGCGAGCGCGTCGGCGAGCGCGGCATCGGCGTGCTGGCGCGCGAGCGCCCCGAGGGGCGGCAACGGCTGCACGCGCGCACTGACGAGGACGAGCGCATCGGGCGCAAGCGCCGCCGTGGCGGCCGCGGCGAGCCGACCGCCGAAGCTGTAGCCCGCGAGCACCAGCGGCGCACCGGGCCGCAGCGCACGGATCGATGCCACGGTGCGGGCGACCATCGCCGCGGCGTGCGGCATGTCGAGCGGCGAGCACTGCGCCATCGGCGCGAGCGCCACGGCGTGCATCGACGCGGGCACCTGCAGGCGTGACGCCACGAGCTTCCAGTCGCGGGGCTCGCCGAAGGATCCATGCAGGGCGACGATGCATGGCGCGTGTCCGTCGGCGCCACGAAGGTCCTGCCACGGCAGGATCGACCGGGCATCCTGGACGGTCCGATCGATCGCGGCCCGTGTCGAACCCGCAGGATGGCTGGCTGTCGGAGGCATGGTCGGGCGCATCAACGCAGGACGGCGTCGACGGCCTCCGCCACCTTGGCCTGCAGCGCACGGTGGCGATCCAGGTTCGCCGCGCGGTCGGTGGCGAATTCGACGATGGCCGGGCCATCGATCGCCCAGGCCTTCGCCAGCGCCTCCATCGCCTGCGCGCGCGTCGTGGCACGCGCGTACGGCAGGCCGAACATCGACGCGGCGCCCTCGAAGCGGCATCCGTGCGGCGTGCCGAAGAGCGACTCGAACGGGACCTGCTGCTGCGCGACGGGCAGGAAGTGGAAGATGCCGCCGCCGTCGTTGTTCACGATCGCGAGCGTGCACCGGCCGGGCGTCCGACGCAGCAGCTCGAGGCTCGACAGGTCGTGCAGCGCGCTGACGTCGCCGATGAGCGCCGTCGTCGGTGCGCCGCTGCGGGCGATGCCGCACGCGGTGGCGACCAGCCCGTCGATGCCGCTGGCACCGCGCTGACCGAGCATCACGAGGTCGCGGCGGACCGGTGCGTGCATGTCGAGGTCCCGCACGGGCATGCTGTTGCCCGCGAAGAGCACGCCGGGCGGTGCATGCTGCGCCGTCCACCAGGCGATCCACGGTTCGCTCAGGTCATCGCTCGACTCCATCCACTGCGCGATCGCCGACGATGCCGCGAGATCCGCCTGCATGAAGCGATCCGTGAGGGCGCTCGGC
Organism: Planctomycetota bacterium; assembly: GCA_041182645.1. Taxonomy (GTDB): domain Bacteria; phylum Planctomycetota; class Phycisphaerae; order Phycisphaerales; family SM1A02; genus SYIB01. Next base: position 5,140 of record JBEGNG010000041.1, on the reverse strand, counting down.
ACGGCCGGCAGCGCCTCGGGCTGGCTGTTCACCAGGTCCCGCGCGAGCGCGGCCAGGTCGACATCGAGCGAGAACGCCGCGGTGTGCGATGGATCCTGGCGCTGCACGTGGCGGCCGACGAGCACCGGCCGCACGCGCGACGCATCCATCCACTGCGCGATCGACTTGCTCGTGAGCGCGCCGCCGACGCGAAGGATGGCGTCAGGGGCGAGCGTGGCGGCGGCATGCGCGCTGCGCAGCACCAGGTCACCGTGCGCGATCACGCGCGCAAGCGCCGTGGGCACGCCCCGAAGACCACTGGTGACGTCGGCGATGACGGGCCATCCAAGCCGCGCGGCCAGGATGAGTGCGGCGTCGCGCTCAGACTCATCGCGCAGGGCACCGGCGACGATCACGCCACGCGAACTGCCGCGGGTCACCGCACGCAGCGCGGCGAGCAGGCCGGGGCCGCCGCCGAAGCAGGCCTCGGCGCGCCAGGGCGACGATGCCTCCATCCAGGCACGCAGTGACGAAAGGGTGGCGCGGTCCCACGCCTGCTCCTGCAGCCCGAGCGGCTCGCGGAACGGGCAGTTCACCTGCACCGCGCCGCACGGCACGGTGTGCGCGCGGTTCCAGGCCTCGGCTGCGGTCGATGGCACCAGGCGCGCATCGATGGCATCGGTCGGGCAGCCCAGGTCGACGCTCCATCGCGCGAAGCGACCGAGCAGGTCGCGCTGAGGGATCGCCTGGTTCGCACCGCATTCCAGCAGTTCGGGAGGACGGTCGGCGGTGAGCACGAGCATCGGGATGCCGCTCGCCCACGCCTCGACGGCCGCCGGTAGCAGGTTGGCGACCGCGGTGCCGCTGGTCGTGATGACGGGCGCGGCGCAGCCGGTCGCCTTGGCGATGCCCAGCGCGTGGAAGGCCGCACCACGCTCGTCCAGCGCGACGACCACGTCGAGGCCGCAGGCGTGCGCGGCCAGCGCCAGCGGCGTGCTGCGGGAACCGGGGCAGACCACCGCATGGCGGGCGCCCGAGCGCACGAACTCCGCCATGAGCAGGCGCGCCCAGAGGGCGTTCACGTTCGGGGCGTCATCGAAGGTGGTCATGCGCGTGCGGGCTCAGGAGACGGCGTCGAACGACTCCATCTTGCGGGCCGTCTCGAGCCATTCGGCATCGGCCTCGCTGCCCTGCACGATACCCGCGCCGCCGTACGCCACGGCCTGGTCGCCATGCACGAGCGCACTGCGGATCCCGACGGCGAAATCACTTCGGCTGGCGCTCACGAGCCCGACCGCGCCTGCGTAGAGGCCCCGCTGGTCGGCCTCGTTCGCGGCGATGAACGCGCGCGCCGCTTCGGTCGGCGTGCCGCAGACCGCTGGCGTGGGGTGCATCGCGGCGAGCAGCGCGCCATCGCGCACGTCGTCCGCGAGCCGTGCACTGACGCCCGTCATCAGGTGCTGGACGTGGGCCAGGCGCACGATGCCCGGCGTCGGTTCCGCATCGAGCCGTTCGCACCATGGCGCGAGCACGGCCTTGATGCGGTCGAGCACCAGGTCGTGCTCGAGGCGGTTCTTGGCGCTCGCCAAGAGGCGGCTCGCCAGCCAGGCATCGGCGGCAAGATCGGGGCCGCGCGGGCAGGTGCCGGCGATCGCTTCGGTGTGCACGACGCGGCCCTTGCGCTTGAAGAGCCGCTCCGGCGTGATCGAGACGAAGCTCGAACCGGGCGCGGCCTCGACCGCGACGTGGAAGACATCGTGCGCCGCCGAGCGCAGCGACATCAGCAGCGCCATCGGGTCGATCGCGCTCACCGCGCGGTAGCGACGCGTGCGTGCCACGACGACCTTCTCGAGCGCGCGCGAGGCGATCGCGTCGAGCGCCCCGTCGACCATGCGTGCCCAGTGCGAGGGATCGCTGTCGGACTCCAGGCGCAGCGCCACGCGCTGCACCGACGTCGGCTGCCGCACGGCGCGCAGTGCATCGAGCGAGCGCGAGGCATCGCCGTTCACGTGCACGGCCAGCGTGGTGACCGTGCGCATGCGACGGACCTCGACCAGGGGCAGCGACACGCGCACGGCGCCGAAGGCCGACCACGCCCCGGTCGCCGGCACCGAGGCATCGAACGCGCAGGTGGTGACGAGGAACGGCGAGGCCGGCTCGTGCATCCGCGGGAAGATCGGCGGCTCCTGCTCGAGCAGCCGCTGCACGCGCGGGTCGTCGAGCGACGGGGCCGCGAACAGGCTGCCCAGGCTCGCCATCTCGAGGCTGCCCTCCCGGTTGCGGAACATCGTCCGTTCGCCGGGCTGCTGGCTGGCGACCCAGGCCATGATGTCGATCGGCTCGATCTCGACCTCGATGCGGTCGAGGGCATCGGTCGACCGGGCACCCAACGCCTCGATCGCGCCAGCCAGTTCCGACACCGCACGCGCGATCGGCACGACGCCCGGGAGGCGTCGGACATGCAGCGTCATGGTGTCGGCCGAGGCCATGGGTCGCAAAGTCTAGGAATCGTGAAGGACGTCACGGAGTCGCGAATTGAACCTACGTAGACTTTGTTTTTATAGGACGCAGCGCTGGCTGCACGATCCCGTCCCCCGTACATTCCGTTCTTCGTGAACTTCCGACGCCGCAAGCGCTCCATCCACCATGCCGAGGCCCACGCCGACGAGGCGCCCTCGAAGATCAGGGTGCTGGAGCACGCGATGGTCCCTCAGGGACACGCGCCGGTGGTGCAGACCCAGGCGGAGCTCGCGGAGCTGGTCACCCACCTCCATGCCGCGGGGACCTTCGCCTACGACACCGAGTTCATCGGCGAGGAGACCTTCCATCCGCGCATCTGCCTCGTCCAGGTCGCGACCGCGGAGCGCGTGGCGATCATCGATCCGACGCAGACCCCCGACCTGTCGGGCATCTGGTCGGCAGTGTGCGACGAGCGGCTGCTGACCCTGGTCCATGCCGGCGGGCAGGATGTCAATGCCGCGCAACGCGCAGCCGGCGTGCTGGCCCGCAACGTCATCGACACGCAAGTCGGCGCGGCCCTGATGGGCATGCCCTGGCCGGCGAGCCTGGCCAACACGGTCGAGTCGCTGACCGGCCATCGCCTGTCGAAGGGTCACACCTTCACCGACTGGGATGCGCGGCCGCTCACGGCAAGCCAGATCAGCTACGCCGCCGACGACGTGCGCTACCTGCCGCTCGTCTGGCAGCGCATGCAGGAGCGACTGGCCGAGCTCGGTCGTGTCGAGTGGGCGCGCCGGGAGTGCGAGCTCGAGATCGAGGCCAGCGAGTCCTTCGACCCCGAGAGCCAGGTCCGCCGGGCGTGCCGCGGGATGAACCTGCGGCCCCGCGTGATGACGATCCTGCGTGAGCTCGTGGTCCTGCGCTACGACCTCGCCCGCCGCAAGGACGTGCCGCCGCGCACGCTCCTGGCCGATGCCCCGCTGCTCGACGTCGCCCGCGCGAAGCCCGAGTCGGTGCGCGAACTCGACGACATCCGCGGCCTGCCGCGCCCGGTGGTGCAGGAGTCCGGCCAGGAGATCATCGAGTGCATCGCGCGCGCCAAGGACCTGCCGATCGAGCGCGACCGGATCTGGACGCCGCCCGACGAGAACGCCGACGACCGCATGAAGATCGACGCACTCTGGTCGATCCTGAACATGCGTTGCATCGGCATGCACCTGGCACCGACCATGGTGCTCACCCGCCAGCAGCTCAGCCGGTGGTACCTGGCGCGACAGAAGGATCCCGCCGCCCGGCTGTTCGCGGACGAGGATTGGCGGCACCCCGCGATCGGGACGTGGCTCGATTCGTTCCTGGCCGGCAAGGAGCGTCTGGAGCTCGAATGGGGGCCGCAGGGGCCGCAATCGGCCGGTTGACCGGCCCCGCCGCCCAGCCGCCGACGCGCCCGGGCCACGAAATCACTTGAATTCGCATTGAAACCGGGATCGCCCCCGTTAGGCTCGGGACACACCGGAGGTCATTCCATGAGCACCACCATCGAGAGCACCCCGACCCGGAAGCCCAATCCGACCAAGCCCCGTCCGCTGCCGCAGTGGAAGGTCCTGGTCCACAACGATGACGTGAACACCTACGAGCACGTCATCCGCAGCTTCATGGACATCCTCCGCATGGAGGTGACCATGGCGCTGGTCAAGACCACCGAGGTCGACAAGTCCGGCGCCGCCGTGGTGTGCGTGACGCACCGCGAGCATGCCGAGCTCGTCCAGGGCCAGCTGCAGTCGAAGTCACTGACGGTGACGATCGAGCCCGACGAGTGAGGTTCATCCGGCGGCCTTGCGGGTGCGGTCAGGTGACCAACGAAGGTCGAACCGCATGCCGAGGGCCGACGCCACCCGAAACACCGTCTCGATGCGCGGGTTGGTCTGGGCAGAGAGGGCCTTGTAGAGGTTCTCCCGTCCCAAGCCGGTGGAGCGAGAGAGTTTCGACATTCCCTTGCACCGCGCCACATCACCCAGTGCGGCAACGAGCACGCGCGCATCCCCCGTGGACAGGGCCTCGCGCAGGTACGCCAGCACCTTTCGCTCATCCGTGAGGAACTCCGCGGCATCGAACTCCTGAAGGGCGACCCGTCGGCGGCGACGTGGCGTACGGGGCGTGGAGCGGTTCGGTTTCATGGTGACGTGATGCTCCTCAACACGGCCCGCGCCTTCGCGATGTCGCGGGATTGGGTGGACTTGCTTCCACCGCCGAGCAGGACCGCCGTGGAAGGACCGAGGGCCGCCACGTACACGCGGTAGACCGGCCCGACGTCGATGCGCAGTTCTCCCATCGCTCCCCCAAGTGGTTTCCAATCCCCTGCCTGACCCATCTCGAGCCTCCGGATCCGGACGATCACCGCTGCGGCGGCACGCGCATCGCGAAGCCCACGCAGCCACGACGCGAACCATGCCGTACGGACCACCCGCACGGGTCCGCTGTTGTCTTGAATACGATACATGTGGTTCCCCCGCCGGGCAAGCCCGATGACGGGGTACCACCCTACGGGCCTCGCGGCCGGACTTCGCCGCGTACCGATGTTCCTCGCCGCGCAGCGGCACCGGAATCCCCAGGCGCTCAGGCGAGCCAGTCCGTGATCACGCGGCCGTGCACGTCGGTCAGGCGCATGTCGCGGCCACCGAACAGGAACGTGAGCCGCTCGTGG
>JBEGNG010000040.1:0-8919 GCA_041182645.1 Planctomycetota bacterium | reverse complement strand
GCGAGCCGACGGACATGAGGTGCAGGTCGTGGCGACGCCGCACGCCTGGAACTTCACGCAGGTGAACCAGCTCGGCGTGAAGGCATGGGAGGACGACGACGAGTGGCCGTCGATGTGGCAGCGGGGCGATGCCGTACCGCACATCGACCTGGCCGATTGGGCCGACGCGCTCGTCATCGCGCCGCTCTCGGCGAACCTCCTCGCGGACATCGCGCTCGGCCGCTGTGACAGCATGCTGACCTGCATCGTGCGGGCCTGGCATCGCGATCGCCCCATCGTGATCGCGCCTGCGATGAACACCCGCATGTGGGAGCACCCCGCGACCGCGCGGCATCTCGCGCAGCTGGCCGCCGACCAGCCGAGGGTGCGCGTGGTCGAGCCGGTCGAGAAGACCCTGGCCTGCGGCACGTATGGCATGGGCGGCATGGCGGATCCGGCCGCGATCGCGGCATCGGTGCGCTCGGCACGGTGATCGGCGCCGACGGCGCTTGACCGGCATGGCCCGACGCGCAGGAGTTCGGTCATGCAGGCCCGCATAGACTCGCGCGCGTGCAGCACGACCACCACGATCGGCACGCCGCGGTTCCCGCACCCGAGGACATGGTGTCGATCGGCGACTACGAACGCGCCGCGCCCGCGGCGCTCGAGCGACTGGCGCACGACTACTACCGTTCGGGTTCGGGCGACGAGCGCACGCTTGCCGCCAACCGGGACGCCTGGGCTCGGTGGCTCGTGCACTACCGCGTGCTCGTCGACGTGGCCAAGCGCGACCTGACGACGACGATCCTCGGTTCGCGCTGGTCGATGCCCACGATGCTCGCCCCCGCCGCCCTGCAGCGCATGGCGCACCCGGAGGGTGAGCTCGCCACTGCCCGCGCAGCGAAGGCGGCCGGCGTGCCGATGGGGATCAGCAGCCTCGCGACCACCACGGTCGAGGAGATCTGCGCCGTCGGCGGCGAGTGTTGGCTGCAGCTCTACGTCGGCCAGGACCGCGGCTTCGTCCGCGAGTTCGTGCAGCGCTCCGTGCGGGCGGGATGCCGCGCGATCGCCCTGACGGTCGATGCCCCGGTCTGGGGCACGCGCGAGCGCGACGTGCGCAACCATTTCCACGTCCCCGAGCACCTGTCGGTCGTGAACCTCGTGCGGCCTGGCGGGCCCACGGGGCACTCGGGCAGGGGCCTGGGCGAGGCCCTCTCGTGGCTGATCGATCCTGCACTCTGCTGGAAGGACCTCGAGTGGTTGCGCAGCGAGACCGACCTGCCGATCCTGCTCAAGGGCATCGTGCGACCCGATGACGGCATTCGCGCGGTGAAGGCCGGCATGCAGGGGGTGATCGTGAGCAACCACGGTGGACGCCAGCTCGATGGCGCGCCCGCCACGGCCGACGTGCTGGAGCGGTGCACCGATGCGATCAAGGGTGCGCGTGCCGACGCGACGGTGCTCGTCGACGGCGGCATCCGGCGCGGCACGGACGTGCTGCGTGCGCTCGCGCTGGGTGCTGATGGCACGCTCATCGGCCGCCCGATGCTGTGGGGCCTTGCCGTGCACGGTGAGGCCGGCGTGCGCCGCGTGCTCGACATCATGCATGCCGAGATGAGCCAGGCGATGGCGCTCGCGGGTTGCCCCGACCTGCGCGCGATCACGCGCGACCTGGTGGAGCGTGCACCGTGACCATGCGGGTGCTGGTCACTGCCGGCGCCACGCAGGTGCCGATCGACCGGGTGCGGGCGATCACCAACGTCTTCACGGGGCGCACGGGCACGCAGGTCGCCGCAGCCATCGCCGCGTTGCCGGGTGCACGGGTCCGCCTGCTCACGAGCGCACCGCACCGGGCCGCGGAATGGGGCCTGCCGGCATCGGTCGATGTCCGGGGCTTCACGACCTTCGATGAGTTGCGTGCGCAGATGGAGTCATCCATCGCGACCGAGCGCTGGCCGACGGCGATCGTGCACAGCGCGGCGGTGAGCGACTACCTGGTCGAGTCGGTGACCGACGGGTCAGGGAGCCCGCTCGACCCGGCCGGGAAGATCGCGAGCGGGCACGAGCGGCTGGTGGTGCGGCTGGTGAAGGCTCCCAAGCTCGTCGACCTGGTCCGCGCGCCGTGGGGCTTCAGTGGAACGCTGGTCAAGTTCAAGCTCACGGTGGGCCGCAGCGACGATGAGCTCGAGTCGATCGCGCGCGCGAGCATGCGGCAGTCCGGTGCCGATGCGATCGTGGCGAACGACCTGGCGTGGGCCGACGAGCGCGCGATGGTGCTCCAGGGCGAGGGTCCGGTCGACCACGTGCGGCGCCCGGCACTGGCCGGGCGGATCGCCGACCTGCTGCGGGCAACGTCGGCGGGCTGACAGGGCTCGGCGCGGCGGATGCCACAGGGCGTTTTCGGGACGGGGAGGCTCGGCGCAGCGGGCGTCGCCGCGTCCGCCACTCACTTCGCGGGGCGATGCAGCCCGTCCCAGGCACCCGGGTTCTGCAGCATCGTCGTGGCCGTGCGGGCGAGCCAGGCGAAGCGCCGGTGCACGCCGGCCTGTTGCTGCGCCGAGTGCGCCACGGCGAGCAGCGCCATGGTGTCACGCGCCTCCTCCAGCTGCAGGGAAAGCGCCGCAAGCGTGTTGGCCTTGTCGTCGGGCAGCGTGCCGAGGGGCACGGCCTCGAAGACCTCGACGGCATCCTGGAGTCCCTTCGGGACCACCATTCCCACGCGCAGGAACTGCGCCGCATCCTGCGCACCGGCGTTCGCGGCGATCGCGCGCGTGCACAGGATGCCTGCTTCCATGCGCTCCGGCCGTGCGAGCTGTTCGAGCCGGCTCGCACGGTTCACCACGGTGCCGAACAGGCCGAGCTTGGCGTGCAGGCGCGCACCCATCGGCCCGAAGAGGCATGCGCCGCTGTCCAATCCCAGGCGCGAGTCCGGCACGATGCGCTTGGCGACGAGGGCCGCGCGGATCGCGGCCGCGATGTGGTCCTCGTGCAGGGTCGGCACCCCGAAGGCCGCGAACACCCCGTCACCGGTGAACTCGACGACCATGCCCTGCTCGTCGAAGATCGCCTTGGTGAGGTCGTCCATGTAGCCGCGCATGCGCTGGTGCACGGACGCGAGCTGGTCGTTGGAGACGTCCACCAGGGAACTGAACCCCTGCATGTCCAGGAAGAGGCACGAGGCCTGGTGCCACTGCGGCACCTGTTCCAGGGTGTCGGTGCCTTCGCGGGCGAGCAGCGCGGCGATGCTGGGCGAGACGTAGCGGCTGAAGCGGGAGCGGCGCAGCTGCAACACCGCCTGCGAAGCGAGCTGCGCGACGATGCCCACGAAGTGCGCGAAGTGCGTGCGCGCCGAGCCGAGCGAGTGGCGGCCCTCGGCATAGAGCAGGTTCGTGCCGGCCTCGCTGGCGAGCGGCGTCGCGTGGCAGGCGACGAACTCCGAGTCGCTCATCAGCGTGGCGCCCGCGCCTCCCTCGGCCGAGCGCTCGAAGATCGCGGTCTCGTCGGGCGTGCGCAGGGCCTGCTCGATCGCACGCCGGCTGAAGGTTGCATCGCGCTGGCCGTGGTGGGCAAGCACCGTGACCTTGGCGGCGTCCTCGGCCTGGATCGCTGCGGCCGTCGCGATGCCCAGCCCGCGTGCGTCATTGAGCGCGCGGGCCGCATTCAGCCAGATGTCGCGCTCGGTCGAGGCCTGGCCGATCGCCCGCGATGCCTTGAGCACATGCTCGAGGAGTTCGGCCGGGTTCGCGGCCGAGATGTGCGCGGGGCTCTCGCCGCTGTCCTCGAGCGTCCGCAGCATCGTGGCGCCCGCGGGTTGGGTGTGCTCGACCACCGCCATCACGCCCGGACCGAGCGAGAGCTGGTCGCCGTCATGCAGCGTCACGGCCGCGTTGGCCGGCAGCGGCAATCCCTGCCGGCGCGTGCCGGCGCGGCTGCCGAGATCGGTGACGACCCAGTCGCGCCCGACGCACTCGAACTTCACGTGCTGGCGCGAGACGGTCGCCACGGGCACGCACACCGTGCAGCCGGTGTCTCGCCCGATGATGGCAGCCTGGCCGGGCGTGAGCACGACCGACCGCGAGCGATCGCTCCATGCCACGTGGACCCGGATGGTTGGCGCAGCCTGCACGGCAGCAGGCTACACCTGCCGCAGTCAGTCGTTGAGGTACTTCTCGGGCCAGAACTTGCGGACGCCCACCGCGGCCTGCAGGAGGACCCCATCCTTGGTGATCTCGTAGTACTTCCAGACACCGCTGGTGTTGGCGGCGTTGCCGGCCTCGCCGCCGCCGTCGCCCTTGGCTGCAGCATCCGCGCGGGCGTTGAAGCTCCAGCCCTTCTCGGTGAAGTTGCGGTAGTCGAGGTCGTTGTTGAAGAGGCAGACGATGGAGAAGCCCTTCGCCCCGATGCCGACGCCGGCGCTGGCTTCGCTCATCGACATGTAGGTCTTCTTCCCGGCCTTGTCGATGGCCACGCCCTTCGCGCCGGAGCCACCGCCGAAGATCACGAAGACGTTCGTGCCCGAGAAGACGGCGGAGCCGTAGGCCTCCTCCATCTGCTTCTTCGCATCCGGGTAGATCGCGTAGAGCTTCTGCAGCACCGCGTCGCGTTCGGCGTCGATCTTCGAGCGATCGGCGCTGCGCTCCTCCGCGGTTGGGGCGGACTGGCAGGCCGGCAGGAGGAAGGCCACGAGGGATGCGATGCTGAGCAGGAGCGCGCGGTGGATCATCATGCGCGGATGTTCGCCATGTTCAGGCGATCGCGCAAGCGACGACCGGGTACGACGGAGCGGTCAGGGCGTGGAGCCCGACGATCCGCCCTTGGACGAACCGGATCCGCCCGACGATCCACCCTTGGTCGAGCCCTTCGAGGACCCCTTCGACGAGTCCGTGTCGCTCGAGGAGTCCGAACTGCTCGACGAGTCGCTGTCGGAGTCCGTCGTGGAGTCCTGGTCTGAGCTGCTGGAGGAATCGCTGGCCGAATCGCTCGCTCCGTCCGAGTCCTTGGCGCCCGACTTCACAGCCTTCGGCAGCTTGCTGCCCTTGGCGACCTTCGCCACTTCCGCGTCGAATTCCTCGGCGAGCGGGTTGCCGATCCAGCTGATGACGCCCTTGGTGTCGACGATGAAGGCGCAGGGGATGCCGTTCTGGCCGGCGGGGGTCATCCACGTCCCGGCCATCGACCGGTCGGCGTCGTAGGCGACGGTGTAGGCCATCTTCGAGCCCTGCTTCTTCACGAAGGCCTCGAGGGGATCCTTCCCGCCGCGTTCGGAGCCCGCAACGCCCAGGACCACGATGTTCTTGTGCTTCTTCTGCAGCTTGGTCAGGTGGGGGATGCTCTTGATGCACGGCGGGCACCAAGTCGCCCAGAACTCGACCACGTAGGCGGTGCCTTCGTTGAGGCCCTCGACGGGCTTGCCCTTGATGAACTCATCCACGCTCAGTGCCGGAGCCTTGCTGCCGGCCGCGAGCCGGCCATTGCCTTGATCGCCGGCGGGGGTGCCCGGGCTGCCTTCGGACTGCGCCATCGACGGCGCGCAGGCAAGGGTCAGGGCGAGGATCGACGCAAGGGTGGTGCTGGTGCGCATGGGGGGTCCTTGGGTTGGTCCGCGGATGCTATGCGCAGCGACCGCCGCAAAAAAGCGAACGGCCGGGCGGGGGCCCGGCCGAGTCGCCTGTGATTCGAAGGAGAAAGGACCGGAACTCAGGTCGTCGAGCGCTTGCTGAAGACGGCCAGGATGACCATCAGCGCGATCAGGCCGACGAGACCGTTGTTGCCGAAGCCCGAGATGAAGCTCATGAGGTTGTCGGTGATGCCACCGAAGAACCAGGTGTTCGTCTTGCCGAAGATGATCTGGGCGAGCACGCCGACGGCGATGAACAGCATGGCGATGTCGATGAATTCGCTGGTCCAGCTCTTGAGGGTGTCGAAAGCCTTCATGGTGACTGCCTCCTATGCAGTGTGGTGAGAACTCAGCCTGCGCACCGTGCGCGTTCCTTGGCTGCACGGGATGGATCGGTGCAGATCGGACCCAACCGATAAAAAACGCGTCAAAAAACGCCCTTCACGCAGTGAAGACGCGTTTTTGGGCTGGAATCACTGGTTCGTGAAGAAAAGCACGAGGCCAGCGTCCGGGAAAGGCAGTGGTTTCAGGCGAGCCCGAACGTCACGCGCCGGCGGCGCCAGGCGCCGAAGGCTCCAGCAGCGCGGTCTCACACCCGGTTGGGTCGAAGGTGGGCTGCCAACGACCGACTCCGGGGATCGGCATGACCCCGCACGGCAGCGTCGCGCCGAGTTGCTTCGCGCGGGCCGAGGACGCCTCGATGCCGTCGACCTGGACATATGGGTACCACCGCGCGCGCTTCCACGGATGTGGGTCGTCGGCGCACATCGTCCACAGGCTGGCGACGGGGTGATTCCCTGCGCTGGCGATCGTGACCGTCATCGGCCCCATGACCTGCTCGGCGCAGGTCCAACCGAACACCTCGGCATAGAACGCCCCGCTGGCCTTCGGGTCGGGCGTCACGAGTTCGCACCAGCACATGAAGCCGTGTCCATGCGGGTTCACGCCGTCGGTGGCGCCTGGCGCCGCGGTGAACAGGCCGATCGCCGCGCCGTGCGGATCCTCGATGATCGCACCGCGCCCCATGCCGTTCTCGTTGGGTGCCGCGATGGTCGTCGCGCCGAGTGCGACGGCACGCGCATGGGCGGCGTCCGTGTCATCGACCGCGATGAAGGGGAGCCAGTGCGGACCGCGTGCCACCAGCGGCGCAGGGCAGCCCGCGAGCGCGCGCAGCGACCATCGGTGGTGGCTTCCGTGGTTGAGCAGGTGCATGGTGGTGCCGCAGGGCAGCGGCACCTGCATCGCCTCACCGCCCACGAGTGCGGTCCAGTAGGCGAGGGCCGCCTCGGGCGACCCGGCGTGGTGCTCGAACCAGCAGAACATGCCATGGCGGACGGGAACGGTCATGACGTCGGGTTGGTGGCTCATGGTGCGGTGCCTTGGTTGGGTCGTGGAGTCTTGAGGCGCTCGTCGGGTGATCGAGGTGCGCGCCGCCAGCACCCACCCTCGGGCAGGCCGCACACGTACGCGCTGGTGAGGTCGGTGCACGGCACGGGCGCGTCGGTGCTCACGACCTGCGCACCGCACGCCAGCGCGGCGTCGCGGCGCCGCACATCGTTCGCCCGGATCTCGCGCAGGTCGGCATCGGCGCGCGTCCGCACCATGTACCCCGCGCGCACGGCCTGCCGGATGCGGTCGGCCTGCTGGACCGGGTCGTTGATGACGAGGTACGCCGCCGCCGGCGTACCCGGCGGTGCGGACACGAAGCACGGCCGACCTTCGCACGAAGGCCGGCCGTCGAGGTAGGTCGCGCGCGCGGTCGCCCTGCATTCGAGCACGATCATCACCTTTCCGGCGACGCTGGAGACCACGGGCCACCCGCGCGTGGTGATCGCCTGCTCGAGCGTGGGGGCATCACCGCGCACCAGGTCCGGCGTGATCAGCCGTCGCTCACCCAGACGATCCCGCACGATCGCATCGAGTGCATCGAGGGCATCGGCATCGAAGGGTGGCGGTGGCTCGATGCGGTAGCCGCCGGGGCCGTCGTAGCCGGACTCCTTGAGCTCGAACTGGATGATGAGCGGCACGTGGCCGGCGTGGGCGTCGCTCCAGGCGGCAACCTGGTCGAGCGCATCACGCAGCAGGACGCACCGCGTGCCCTGGTCGACCGACGGCACGTGGAACACCTTGAAGCCCGGCTCCTTGAGGAGCGCCGATGCACCGTGGCCCAGGAGCGGATTCCGGAAGAGCCCGCCGGCCGGATCGTGGTGCAGGTCGAGCTCGAGCGCGCGCACGTTCTGGTCGCTCAGTTGCGAGGGCAGGGGCGCATGCGTGTACTGCCACGCGCGGGCGCGCTCGGCAAAGAGCGTGTAGAGGCCCGTCGGCGGCGCGACGTGGTACGAGTTGTGCGTGCCGATGACCTGGATCTCGTTCAGGCGCAGGTCCGGCGGGAACGGACCCGCGCAGGGTTGGGGTGCGTCGGATGCATCGCTGGTGGCGGCCGATCGCACGGCATCGGTGCCGGCAGTGCCGTCGGGGCCCGCCTGCGCCGTGGTGCACGCGGTCACCATGAGGTTGAGCAGGATGGCGGCGACGCGCATCGCGCACTACGGTATCGACTGCGCCGCCCGACGCGGCCCAAGGAGTGCACGATGACGATCGACCGGGCCATGGCGACACGACTGATGGATGCTGCGATCGAGCAGGCCGAGAAGGGCTGGAGCGAGGGCGGCATCCCGATCGGCAGCGTGCTGGCCCGGGCCGACGGCACGATCGTGGCTCGCGGCCACAACCAGCGTGTGCAGTCCGGCGACCCGATCCTGCACGCCGAGATGGACTGCATCCGCAAGGCGGGTCGACGCACCGACTGGTCGGAGCTCACGCTCGTCAGCACGCTCAGCCCGTGCCCCATGTGCACGGGGACCGCGGTCCTCTACAAGGTCCCGCGCGTGGTCATCGGCGAGAACAGGACGTTCGTGGGCGCCGAGCGTTGGCTGGCCGAGGCCGGTGCGGAGGTGCTCGTGCTGGACGATCCGCGCTGCGTCGAGCTCATGCATCGACTGCAGCGCGAGAAGCCCGGCCTGTGGGCCGAGGACATCGGCGAGCACTACCGCCACAAGGTCGCGTTCGTCTGCACTGCCAACTCATGCCGCAGCCAGATGGCCGAGGGCTGGGCGCGCGCCTTGCACGGCGAGCGGCTCGATGCGTTCAGCGCCGGCGTGCGGGCCAGCACGCTGAATCCGCTGGCGGTGCGTGCGATGGCCGAGGCCGGCGTCGACATCAGTGCCCACGCGAGCAAGACCGTGGGCGACCTGCCATCGCACCTGGATGTCGCGGTCACCGTGTGTTCCGGCGCCGACCAGGCCTGCCCCACGATGCCGGGC
>JBEGNG010000039.1:0-12928 GCA_041182645.1 Planctomycetota bacterium | reverse complement strand
CCCAAGAACAAGGGCCGGCTCATGGCCGGCCCTTGGTGCATCTCCTGAACATCAGTCGTCGTCGTCGTCGTCGTCTTCGTCTTCGTCGTCGTCGTCTTCTTCGTCGTCGTCGTCAAACTCGTCGTCGTCTTCGTCCTCGTCGTCCTCGTCGTCGTCTTCCTCGTCGTCGTCGTCGTCCTCGTCTTCGTCTTCGTCTTCGTCTTCCTCGTCGTCGTCGTCGTCTTCCTCGTCCTCTTCCTCGTCGTCTTCTTCTTCCTCGTCATCGTCGAAGAGGTCGTCATCATCCTCGTCGTCGTCGAGGTCATCCTCGTCGTCCTTGGAGGCGCCGTCCTTCTCCTCGTCCTCGTCCAGGCCATCCTCGTCGGCGAACTCCTCCTCGCCGAAGTCATCGTCGTCGTCGATCTCCTCGAACGCGTCGGTGTCCTCCTCGTCGTAGCCGATGGCTTCCTGCGAGGGGGCGATGAGGCTGGCGAATGTCCGGCCGCTGGCCGCGATGGATGGCATAGGTCCTCCGTTGGGCGGGACTATCGTCCGCCGGGCGCGTCCTGTCAACTCGGTCCGACCGGCACGGCGATGCACTGGTCGTCGCCGAACTGCAGCAGCCATCCATCGAGCAGCATCGAGCGACGCCACCCCACGGGGATCATCACGCGCGCGACACCCTGGACTTGACGCAAGCCCTCCGCGGCATCGAGGAGCGTGATCGTGGATCCACCTTGGACCGCTGGCAATTCGGGCATCTCGAGCGCCTGCACGAGGACGCCGCCCGCGCAGGCGACGGCGGACTGCGGCGTCGAGGAGGGTGCGAGCCGGGCACTGCCCACGATGGCGCCGTCGGCACGCGCCAGCAGGACCCGATCACCCTTGGCGAAGAGCAGGCCTTCGTCGAGTTCGAGCAGCGGCGACCAGGCGCCGCCCGTTCCCTCGTCCCAGTCCAGGGGCGTCGAGGAACCGTCGTCGAGGTCGACGCGGAACGAGCCGTCGCCGGGCTGCCCCTGGAACATCGCCTCGTGCAGCACGACCTGCGCCGTGCGACGCGTCGCGCCCGGCGGACTCGCGCGTTCCCACAGGATGCGCGGCCCGGCCTCGGTGTCCTCGACCATCGCGCTCGCCAGGCCACGGGTCACGACGAAGCCCGCGAGCGTCGCATGGAGCTCCTCGACCCCGGCGAGGCTCTCGACCTGGATGGAGCCGCGCTCCTGTCCCGTGGTCCCCGAGAGGATCGTGAGCGCAGGATCGGAGCTGAGCGAGGTACCGACCAGCGCAACGCTGCCGAGCGCCGCCTGCACGTGATCGACCAGCGGCAGCGATCGCTGGCTGACCCAACCCACCGCGCCGCCGGCCGCGATGCGCGAGCAGCTGCCATCACCGCGGACCGCGACCCCACCGTCGCCGAGCGGGACCACCGCGAACTGCCCGCGTCGCGACAGCGCCGCCTCGTCATCGCGCAGGCCCGCCACGGGCCGGACCGGACCGAGCGCGGCACCGAGATCCTCGATCGTCCAGGCAACGAGGCCCGTCCGCACATCGAGGCCGCGAAGGCGCCCGGGAAGCGTCATCGTTCGTTCGAGCACCATCGTCACGGGGTGCAGCCGCACGATGCCGGGGCTCTGGTCCTCGACCTCGAGTGACCAGGCCGGCGTGAGCGCGGCCCCCTCGACGCCGACCAGCTGCTGGTTGACCACGAGCAACCCAAGGCCGGGAGTGGCTTGCTGCGCGGCGAACCGGTCGATCGCCGGCATCGACGCCGTGAACTGGATCGCGCGCCGACCCTTGCGCGGTTCACCCGCGACCGCGGCCCGTCGCGGCGAGAGCACCCACGGGGCCTCGACGGCCAGGCGTGCGAATGCCTCACCGCCGGGAGCCACGGCCCCGAGGCGACGCAGCGTGGTCACGGCCAGCAGGTCGCCGGTGCCGGCGTCGATGATGCGCGACGCCACGCGGTCCACCAGGGCCCGCTGCACGGGGAGCCCCGACGCGGCACGCTCGAGCGCGAGCAGCGCCGCGCGCTGCGCACACCGGGCCGCATCGTCGGGGCGCCCATCCGAGGCCGCGCGCTCGCTCGCGTCGACGAGCGCGGTGATCGAGGCATCCGTGCCGCGCCAGGCGCGCGCGAAGGCTTCGGCCCGATCGGCCGCACCGGCCCGGGCCGACTCGGCGGCGCGCTCGACCGCATCGCTGCCGGCACCATGCGAACGGACCACGAGCCGCTGCATGGCGATCGAGAGGACCTGCCCCGTTCGCACGCGGGCGCCCAGGTGCTCGACGAGACCGTCCTCGGCCAGCGCGGGCATGGCACCTGCGAGCGTGCGTGCCGCCTCGACCCACTCGCCGCGGAGTTCGTGACGCTCCGCCAGGGCGAGCGACACGCGCAAGCGCTGGTTCGGCAGCACCGCGGCGCTCCGCAGGGCATCGACCGCCTCCCCGCCGTCGGGCGCCTTCCTCACCAGGGCCAGCAGCACGTCGAAGATGCGCGATCCCGACGACGCCGCGCCCTCATCCTCCGGGGACGACCCGATGCGCTCCATCGCACGGCGTGCCATCTCGAGTGCACGGGCGAGGTCACCCATCGCCAGCGCCGACTCGGCGAGCGCGATCTCCGCATCCGCGGCGTCCTCGCGTTCGACGAGCGCCACGAGATCCGCCAGGATCCGCTCGCCCTGCCCGAGCACCTCGAGGCTCAACTCGGAGGCCACCGCGACACGGTCGCCGCCGATGCCGAGGTTGCCGCCCCGACTGACCGGCGCGGAGCCGATCGAGGCGCCGGTCGCAAGGTCGTGGAGATCGATCCGACGGCCGCGCGGCAGGGCGATGACGCGCGCGCCGCCCAGGCGCGCCACGACGGCACGGCCCACGACGGGGTCCTCCGGCAGGGCCGGGATCGTCCATGTCCGCTGCGTCGGAGCTCCCGCCGCCACGGCGCACAACCCACCGTCAGCTTCAACGCCAACCACCAGGCCATCCGCACCGAGCAGCCATCGGGGCGCACCGAGCGGTTCCCCGGGGCCGACGGCGAGTTGCGTCACCGCATGCCCGTCGGCGAGCGATCGCTGCGTGACCGCGCGCCCATCGGCGTGGAGGAACCAGGCCGCATCGCCCGCGATCACCGGCACCATCGACTCCCAAGGCTGCTCGGCACGAAGCCGAACCATCGATTGGTCGTCCCGCGCGATCCATCGCACGGCACCCGTGGACGCCTCGATGCATGCCGAAGTCCCCACCTGCGTCGCGACGACGAAGCAGCCTTCGTGGGCCACCGCACCCATGCCGGGCCGGAACGTCTGCGTCCCGCCGAACTCCTGCAGGAGGCCATTCGCCGCACCGATCGGCACCGCCCACCTGGTCGCACCGTCGGCGGCATCGAGGCCGACCATCCAGCAGGCGAGCTCGAGGCGGCCCGCTTGGCGGAGGCAGGGCACCGCAAGCACGTCGCCGACCAGCGCCATCGAACCCGCGACGCGAAGCCCGCCCGGGAGGACGGCGTCGGCATCGGCCAATGAGCGTTGCCAACCGATCCTGCCGTCGTCGCGACGCACGGCAACGACGCGGGATGAGACGGTCCCGCCGGCCTCGCCCACGGAGACCGCCGTCAGCACGTGCTCGGCATCGACGACGCACGGCGTCAGGGTGGATTCCGAGGCTCGGGTCGCATCGTCGACCGCGAGCATGGCGTGCCACCGCACCGAGTGCGTGAGGAGGTCGATGCTCGCCACCGTGCGCCCATCGGCGACGATGACCTCACCGTCGACGATGATGGGAACGATCGTGTGCAGGCGCAGGAGCCGGTTTCGGATCGCATCGAGCCGTTCGAGTTGGTCCTCCATCGGCATCGTGCCGCGAGTGCGGATCGACGCCGGTGACCACACGAGCGGCATCGACCAGGCTTCGGCCCACGGCAGGCCGGGCAGGGTGGCCGAGGGATCGCCGGTCGTCTCGCTGCGCTCCACCCTGTGCACCGATGCGGGCGGCGGGCCCATGCCGCGCACGGCGTCGAGGAGGTCGGCCGGCACGCCCGGCACGGCCGAGAGGGCTTCCACGGCCGCCGTCCACGCCGATGCATCGCCGGCGGCCCAGGCCGCCATCGCCCCGAGCGCGAGTCTCGGCGCAGGATCCAGCGACGCCGACGGATGCGCGGAGGCGCGTCGCACCCACGCCCGGGCCTCGTCCGCCCGAGCATCCTGGAGCGCACGGCCTGCGAGACGCAGCATCGCCTCGAGCCCCGCATCGGTCGCGGCGAAGCGCGTGGCGACCTCGAGGAGACGGTCGTCTGCAAGCCATTCACGCGCCTGCGCGCCGACCTCGGCCCGGTACCGCTCGAGCACCTTCGGTTCGGCCGCCAGCAGGGCGGCGACCTGATCGGCGACGCCCTGGTAGACGCCCGGACGATCGCCCTCGACGAGTCGACCCGAGAGGTCGCGCAGCAGCTCGGCGGCCAGCCGCGCCGACTCGGCAGGGTTGGTGCCTGCCTGCTCGCGGGCCCGGCTGATGAGTTCCTTCGCCGTCGGGGAATCCGCGACCGTCGGCACGATCACGGACTGCTGGGGGCTCGCCCACGCACCAACGGACAGCGCCGCTGCGGTGCAGGCAGCGAGGATCGATGCAGGACCGCGGGGCATGGGGTGATGGTACGGCGCGTCGGGGCCATCGCCGCGTGTAGAGTCCCGTCATGCGCATGACCGTTGCCGTCGCGACCGCCGCCCCGCTGCTCCTGGCAGCGTGCGGGACGGCACCGCGCGTCGAGATCGTCGAGGCCGTCCCCGTCGCGACGCTGGGCGGCGAGCAGGAATGGGCCCTCGTGGTCCGGGTGCACAATGCACGCGACGCCCAGCTGGTGCTCGACGGCTGGCGGATCGACGCCGGCGGACGGACGATCGAGTGGGTCGCGACCCGGACGGTGCCGCCGCGCGAGGTCGTGCAGGAGTCCCTGCCCGTGGTGCTTCCGGCGAACCTCGGCTCCTGGTCGGTGACCGGCGAACTCTCGTACGTGGCCCCGGGGCGGCTCAACGACATCCTGTTCGACTCGGGCTTCAGCAGGCCGAGCGTGTCCTTCTCGGGCACGCCCACGATCAGGCCGGCCGGCAGTGCGCCCGCTCCGACCGCCGTCGACGGCACCGGCCCGACGCCGTCGGCACGCTGAGGACCGCACGCCCCATCCGCCGGCCCCGTCGACCGGGCACCTTGGTCAACCCAGCCGCTCGTCGCCGCCGTGGCGCCGCATGAACTCCGCGCGCGCGTCGTCCATGAGCCGCTGGTGGACCCCCACCAGTGCGGGGTCGCCCTCGGAAAGGCCCTCCGCCGGCACGGGGTCGAACACGCCGTCGCTGCGCATGAGCCACGACTGGCGACGGTCCTCGAGGCAGTACGACAGGATCTTCCAGAGGTGCCGACGGTGCGCCGGCTGCTCGATCGGCGTGGCGGCCTCGACGCGCGTGTTCAGGTTGCGGTACATCCAGTCCGCACTGCCGATGAAGTAGTCGCCCTTGATCGGGTCGGCATGGCCGCCGCCGAAGAAGAAGATGCGGCTGTGCTCGAGGAAGCGCCCGATGATCGAGCGCACGCGCACGTTGGGCGACAGACCATCGACGCCCGGCCGGAGGCAGCAGAAGCCACGCACGACCAGGTCGACCTGCACGCCCGCTCGGCCCGCCGCGTACAGCGCATCCATGACGGTGCGGTCCTCGAGCTGGTTCATCTTCGCGATGATCCGGCCCGTGCCGCCCTTCTGCTGGATGGCGACCTCGCGCTCGATGAGGTCGAGGAACGACCGCTTCATGGTCGTGGGGGCGACGAGCAGCTTGTTGAACTGCGCCTGGAGCGACCGCCCCGTCATGTAGTTGAACAGCCCGACGAGGTCCTCCGTGATCGCGGGATCGCAGGTGAGGATGCCGAGGTCCTCGTAGAGCCGCGCGGTCTTGCTGTTGTAGTTGCCCGTGCCGATGTGGCCGTAGCACCGGATCGACTGGCCCTCCTGCCGCACGACGAGGCTGGTCTTGGTGTGCGTCTTCAGGCCGATCACGCCGTACGCCACGTGCACGCCCGCCTGCTCGAGCTTCTTCGCCCACTCGATGTTGCGGGCCTCGTCGAAGCGGGCGCGCACCTCGACGAGCACCGCGACCTGCTTGCCCGCCTCGGCGGCGCGGATCAGGCTGGCGATGAACGGGCTGTCGCCGCTGGTGCGGTAGAGGCTCTGCTTGATGCACAGCACCTTCGGGTCGCGCGAGGCCTGCTCGATGAAGCGCTCCACGCTGTCGTTGAAGCTCTCGTACGGGTGGTGCAGCAGCAGGTCACCCTGGCGGATGCGCGCGAAGATGTCCGCCTCGTCGTCCTCGAGGCCGGCGGGCGGCAGCGGCGACCACTTGCTGAACTTGTGCTGCGGCAGGTCCAGGTCCGCGACGGCGTTGAGCATGCCGTAGTCGATCAGGCCGTCGACCTCGTAGATGTCCTCGGGCCCGAGCTGCAGTTCCTCCATCAGGAACCGCAGGATGCGCGGGCTCGCGCCGGGCACCACCTCGAGGCGGACCACCTCGGCGAAGCGGCGCTTCTTCAGCTTCTGCTCGACGGCCTGCAGCAGGTCCTCGGGATCGGTCTGGTCGGTCTCGAGCTCGGCGTCGCGCGTGACGCGGAACGGCATGACCTGCAGGATCTCCATGCCCGGGAAGAGATCGTCCAGGTTGTGGCGGATGATGTCGAGCACCGGCACGTAGCGGCGGCCGGGCTCGAGTTCGTAGAGCCGCGTGGGCACGTCGGGCACCTTCACCCGCGCGAAGAGGGCCTCGTTCTCGCCGGGCCGGCGCAGCACCAGCCCGAGCGACACGCTCATGTTGGAGATGAACGGGAAGCGGTGGCCGGAGTCGATGGCCAGGGGCGTCAGGATCGGGAAGACCGTGCGGCGGAACCAGGCCTCGGCCTGGGCGCGCTCCATCGCGTCGAGCTCCTCCCAGGACATCACGCGGATGCCGGACTCGCGCAGGGCCGGACGCACCATGTCCCGCCAGCACGAACTCTGCTGGCGCGACAGCTCATGCACCTTCTGCCGCACCGCATGCAGCAGGGTTGCCGGCGTGAGCGGTTCGTACGCCGGCTGGGTCTCGCCCGTCTCGACGGCGTGGCGGATGCCGCCCACGCGCTTCATGAAGAACTCGTCGAGGTTGTTGGAATAGATCGTCAGGAAGCGCACGCGCTCGAGCAGCGGGGTGCGGGCGTCGAGCGCCATGTGCAGCACGCGGCGGTTGAACTCGAGCCAGGCCAGGTCGCGGCAGAGGAACCGGTCGGGGCTCGTGAGGATCGAGGTCCCGGCAGGTGCCGGCTTCTTGCGGGTGGTGGGCATGTCAGTCGGGCCTCGGGTGGTAGTGGGCGGCGCAGCCGGGCGCTTCCGTCAGCCGCACGCGCACGACGCGGACGCCCGCGGGCAGGCGGACGGCGGTGGCCTCGGCGATGTGCCTGGCGACCAGTTCGGCCGTCGGGTTCACCCGGTCGAAGGGCGGCGTCTGGTTCAGGTTGCGGCTCTGGAACGGACGGATGACCTCGTCGACGGCGGCCTGCACCGCGTGGAAGTCGCAGAGCAGGCCATCATCGTCGAGCCGGTCGGCGGTGACCGTGAGTTCGAGGGTCCAGTCATGGCCGTGCAGCGGTTCGCGCTCGCCCCGCATGACGATCGCGTGCGCTGCCGAGAACACCCGCTGGACGCTCAGTTCGAACATGGAATCAAGCGAGTATAGCGATGGTGCGCGTGCATCCTGCATGGTGCGGCCGGACCGCACGGCGCAGTCCGTCGATCCACCGCGACGACCCGCACGCCGCTAGCCTTCCACGCCATGACAGCCCACGAAGCCCCCCTGATGCTCAGCGTGAGCGGTGCACGCGGCATCGTCGGCCGCACCATGACGCCCGAGGTCGCCGCCGCGTACGCGGGTGCCTTCGGTTCCTTCCTGCGCGCGACGACCGG
This sequence comes from Planctomycetota bacterium, assembly GCA_041182645.1. Lineage (GTDB taxonomy): Bacteria > Planctomycetota > Phycisphaerae > Phycisphaerales > SM1A02 > SYIB01. Next base: position 4,983 of record JBEGNG010000039.1, on the reverse strand, counting down.
CACGGCACGCCCGCGCGTCGTGGTCGGTCTCGATGGGCGCATCAGCGGACCGCCGCTCGCCTCGGCGGCCGTCGGTGGCCTGCTGGCGACGGGCTGCGACGTGATCGAGCTGGGCGTGGCGATGACGCCGACGGTCGGCGTGATGATCGGCCACCACGGTGCCGACGGCGGCCTGGCCGTGACCGCCAGCCACAACCCGATCGAGTGGAACGGCATCAAGTGCCTCGACGGCGACGGCCTCGCCCCGCCCCCCGCGGTCGCGAAGGAGATCGTCGATCGCTTCAAGGAGCGCCGCATCGACTGGTGCGGACCGCTCGAGACCGGGCGCGCCACCCACGACCGCTCGGCCGCACGGGTCCACGTCGACCGGGTGCTCGGGCAGGTCGACGCCGGCGCGATCAGGCCACGCGGATTCACGGTGGTGCTCGACAGCGTCAACGGCAGCGGCTGCGAGGGCGGGCGCATGCTGCTCGAAGCGCTCGGGTGCAGGGTGATCCACCTCTTCGGCGAGCCGACCGGCGTCTTCGGCCACACGCCCGAACCCCTGGCGGAGAACCTCGTCGACCTCGCGCGGGCCACCGGCTCCACGCCCGGCGCGGCGTGCGGCTTCGCGCAGGACCCCGATGCGGACCGCCTCGCGATCGTCGACGAGACCGGCCGCTTCATCGGCGAGGAGTGCACGCTGGTGCTTGCCGCACTGCGGATGCTCCAGCGCACCGGCGGCGGCACGCTCGCCGCGAACCTCTCCACGAGCCGCATGATCGATGACGTCGCCGCGCGGTTCCCCGGTTCGCGCGTGGTGCGCACGGCGGTGGGCGAGGCCAACGTGGTCGCCGGCCTGCGGCCCGCGCACGGCATCCTCGGCGGCGAGGGCAACGGCGGCGTGATCCTGCCGGGCGTCTGCTGGGTGCGTGATTCCCTCAGCGCGATGGCGCTCGTGCTGGAGCTGCTGGCGCACGAGGGCAAGCCGCTCTCGGCGATCGTGGCGTCGCTGCCCCGCTACGCGATGATCAAGCGCAAGATGGAGCTGGCCGCGGTCGGCGGCATGGCCGCGGTGGCACCGGCGCTCGCGCGCGTCAAGGCCGCGTTCGCGGCCGAGCGCGTGCAACACCGAACCGATCGTGCGCGTGATCGCCGAGGCAGGGACCGAGGCCCGCGCGAACGAGCTGTGCGACCTGTGCCGGCGCGCCGCCGGCGTGTGACCTGGATCGCGCGGCCGCGCCGGCGACGGGCTCAGCGCGCGCCGCGTGCGGCGTCGAGGCGCGCCTGGAAGGACGCAGCCGCCGCGGCATGGCCCCGCCCCGGATCGGCCGCTTCCCACTCGGCGTGCAGGTCGCGCAGCGACTCGAGCACCGTGAGCGTGTAGGCGTGCGACGGTCCGTAGGCACGCTCGTAGGAGCCGAGGGCGCGGTTGAAGAGGCGATCGGCATCGGCACGCTGCCCACGCTGCCACCGGAGCATGGCCAGGTTGTTCTGCACCTCGGCCACGTCGGGGTGTGCATCACCCAGCAGCGCCTCGCGCATCGCGAGCGACCGGGCCAGCAGGTCCTCCGCCTCGTCGAGTCGGTCCTCTGACGCCAGCAGGTCACCGAGGTTCGCCATGCACGTGGCCACGACCTCGTCGGGGCCCGCGGTTCCAGCGGCGGCGACCGCCAGGGCGCGTCGGTGGTACCCGATGGCGCGTTCGGCATCACCGAGCGCCGCGTGGGCCAACGCGACGCTGGCGAGGTTGCCGACGATGCCGGGTGCCGACGTACCGAGCGCGCGCTCGTTCATGGCCAACGCCGCTTCGAGCACGGGGAGTGCGGCCGCACCCGAGCCCCCGTCCAGGAGGGCGAGCCCCTGCTCCGTCAGCGCGGCCGCCGCGCTCGGGCCGGGGCCCTCGAGCCCGAGGAAGAGCTCCGCCGCCTGCCGGGCCAGCGAGCCCGCACGCGCATGGTCGCCCTGGCCGCGCAGCACGCGCGCGACCTCGAGCCTCAGTGTGGCTTCGCTCTCGACGTGTTCCGACAGTTCGCCTGCGTCGAGCCGGCGCACGGCGTCGTCCAGTGCGTCGGCCAGCGAGACGTCTGCGTCGCCGCCGTCCATGGGGTTCGCGCCGGCGAGGGTCTGCGTCATGAACTCCATCACGCGCGTGGCATCGCGTTCTCGGCGCTCGGCCTGCACCCGCTGGAGCGCCGCCTCGCGCCAACCGACGAGCGACACGACCAGACCGGCCACGAGCGCCAGGAGCACGGCGCACGCCGCCGCGACGAATCCCCGGTTGCGCCGCGCCCACTTGCGCACGCGGTACGTGCGGCTCTCGGGCGCGGCCAGCAGCGGCCGCCCCCCGAGGTAGTTGCGGACATCGAGCGCAAGGTCGCTGGCGCTGGCGTAGCGGTCCTCGCGGTCCTTGCGCATGGCCTTGAGCGGGATGAGCTCGAGCTCCGAGCGCAGCTGGCGCGCAAGGTCGTCGATGCGCCGCCGCATCGCACGCTCCATGCGCTCGCGGGCGGCCGGATCCTGCCGCGCCAGCGTGGTGAGCCGGGCGCTGGGCGACGGCGGGTCGACCTCGCGGATCGTGCGTTGGATGTGCTGGAATCCCTGGGCCCGCAGCGCCTTCGGATCGAACGGGGTCGTGCCGGCGAGCAGCTCGTAGAGCACCACACCGAGCGCGAAGACGTCGGCCCGGGTGTCGATGTCGGTTGCGTCGGGCTCGGCCTGCTCCGGACTCATGTACTCGGGCGTGCCGATCATCTGGCCGATCCCCGTGTGCGCGGCGTGGTCGGCCAGGCGCGTCGACAGGGCCTTCGCGATCCCGAAGTCGATGACCTTGGCGACCGGGCCGGCACCCTCGACGCGGCTCACCAGGATGTTGCCCGGCTTGAGGTCGCGGTGGATGATCCCGCGCATGTGCGCGTGCTGCACGGCGTCGCACACCTGCAGGAAGAGCTCGAGGCGCTCATGGAGCCCCAGGTGCTGGCGGTCGCAGAACGCGGTGATCGGCTCACCCTTGACGAACTCCATCGCGAACCAAGGCCGACCCGCGAGCGTCACGCCGCCGTCGAGCACCTTGGCGATGTGCGGGTGGTCCATGAGCGCAAGCGCCTGGCGCTCCTGCTCGAACCGCAGCAGCACGCTCTCGGAATCCATGCCGGCACGGATGAGCTTGAGCGCGACCTGCTGCACGTACGGCTCACGGCGCTCGGCGTGCCAGACGGCGCCGAAGCCGCCCTCGCCGAGCAACCCGAGCAGCACGTAGGGCCCGATGGCCTCGCCCGGCTTCTCGCGGGCCGCGCGGATGGCGGCGGCCACCGCGTCGCGCAGCTGCGTCGAGCCCGGGACCGTGTCCGGCATCGTTGCCCCCGCCCCGCCCGCGGTCGTCGCCGCACCGCCCGTTCCCGGAGCGATGGTCTCGGCGGACGACGAGGCCATGCGGGCAGCGCCTGCATCCACCGTCGCATCGGCGGGCGACGCACCCATCGGGCGCTCGGGCTCGCCGGGCGTGCCCGTCATCGCGCCTTCCAACTCTCGACGAGGCGGTGCTCGATCACGCCGCCCGAGCAATCGATGTCGACCATGAAGAAGCCCCCACGGTGCGCCTGCACGTTCGGCCACATGATGGTCCGGTCGGTCTCCGGGATGCCGGCCGAGGCCACGTCCGCGATGGGAACCCACACGAGCGTTCCCTCGTCGAACTCGTAGGCCGTCACCTCGTCATGACCGATGGGGCGCGTGGCCTCGAAGAGGAAGATGAGCCAGTGCTTCTCGCCCTGGTACGCACGCTCGTTGACGATGCCGGCCAACCGAAGGTCGCGGTCGGACAGGACGACGCCGCTCTCCTCCATCGCCTCGCGCCGCGCGCACTCGTGCGGGCTCTCGCCCAGGCTGATCTCGACCTTGCCGCCGATGGGCGAATGCAGGCCGGCGTTCGGCGCCTTGCGGCGGTGCAGGAGCAGCAGCCTGCCCTCGTGGTCGTAGAGGTAGACCAGCACGGCCACGCGGTACGGCAGCGTGGTCGGCTCGTAGCGGGGATGGTCGATGTCGTTCACTGGATCGCCCCGGCGAAGTCCGCCGCGGGCTCCAGGCCGACCGCACGGAGCAGGTCGCGCACGCGCGCGAGCCCGGTGGCAGGCAGCGCGCACATGGGCAGGCGGAGCACGCCGCTGTCGCGGCCGAGCACCTGCATGGCGGCCTTGATCGGCGCCGGATTCGTGTCGATCGTGAGCAGGCCGCGCGCGAGCGCGAAGAGCGAGGCGTGCTCGACGCGGGCCGCGGCGAAGTCGTTGGACTGGGCGAGCGAGCACAGCCGCGACACCCGGTCGGGCACGATGTTGCTGAGCACGCTCACCACGCCGACGGCGCCGACGGCCGCGAAGGCCAGCGTCAGCGTGTCGTCGCCCGACAGGATCGTGATGCCGCAGCGCTGGCGGATCTCGCTGGCGCTGTCCATGCTGCCGGTCGCTTCCTTGATCGCCACGATGTTCGGATGGCGCGCGAGCCGCTCCACGGTCTCCGGTGCGATCGCCACGCCGCAGCGGCCCGGGATGTTGTAGAGCATGATCGGCAGGCTGCAGCTGTCGGCGACGGCCATGAAGTGCCGGTAGATCCCCTCCTGCGAGGGCTTGTTGTAGTAGGGCGCGACCTGCAGCGAGAGGTCCGCGCCCAGCGCGTGCGCCGAGCGGTGCAGGTGCACGGCGTGCGCGGTCGAGTTGCTGCCCGTGCCGGCCACGACCTGGAGTCCAAGCGGCTTCCCGACCCGGATGGAGGTCTCGATGACGGCCGCCTGCTCACGCTCCTCGAGGGTGGGTGCCTCGCCGGTCGTGCCGCAGGGCACGATGCCGGTCACGCCGCCGGCGGCCTGGAAGCGGATGTGCTCCTCGAGCCGGGCGAGGTCGATCGATCCATCCGTGGGCGAGAAGGGCGTGACGATGGCGGTGTAGGTGCCGGAGATCCGTGGCATGGCCGGAGTGTACGAGGCACCTGCGCACGCGACGAACCGTGCTC
>JBEGNG010000038.1:0-9389 GCA_041182645.1 Planctomycetota bacterium | reverse complement strand
GTTGAGGTGGAACTTGTGGCTGTACTCGAAGTACTTGATGACGAGGAAGCCCACCGCTCCGAGGAGGGTGAGGAAGAGGCACCACGAGAGCAGCCGCTTCTTGTTGGTCTGCGCCGCGCGCACGCCGACCGCCATCGTGAGGCTCGAGAGGATCAGCACGCAGGTGTTGATGCCGCCGAGGATGGTGTCGAGGTACTGGCTCGCGTACGAGAAGACCTGCGGGTCCTTGAAGCGCAGGATCGCGTACATCACGAAGAGCGCGCCGAAGAACAGCACTTCGGTGGCGAGGAACGCCCACATGCCGAGCTTGCCGGACTCGAACTGCTGGAGCGGCGTGTCGAAGTGGTGGGCGAGGAACGGATACTTGGAATGATCGCCGTGGCCATGATCGTGGCCATGGCCATGCGCGTCATGTCCGTGCGATCCGGAGTGGGAATCTGCGTGCGAAGCGGAGTGCGACACGATCAGTGGCCCTTTCCATGCTGAGCGGCGGCGACGTGCGCCTCGGTATCGACGACGTAGCCCTGCTGCTTCTCGTCCCAGCTCACGGCGCTGAAGTCGTAGCAGTCGCCCACGCGCGGCGTGGTCGAGAAGTTGTCATGCGGCGGCGGCGAGGTGCACTGCCACTCGAGGCTGGCGCCGCCCCACGGATTCGCGGGAGCGCGCTTGCCGGCGTAGAGCGAGTGGATCAGATAGATCGCCGTCACCAGGAAGCCGAGGCCCATGATGTAGGAGCCGCCGGTCGAGATGTGGTGATAGATCTGGAACTCGGGCTGGTAGAGGTAGTAGCGGCGCGGCATGCCCTGCGAGCCGAGCATGAACTGCGTGAAGAAGGTCACGTTGAAGCCGACGAACACGAGGGCGCAGCCGATCTTGCCCCAGAACTCGCTGAACATGCGGCCGGTCATCTTCGGCCACCAGTGGTGCAGGCCGCCGATCATGGCGATCAGCGCCGAGCCCATCATCACGTAGTGGAAGTGCGCGACCACGTAGTAGGTGTCGTGCAGGTGGATGTCGGTCGAGAGCACGGCGAGCGGGATGCCCGTCAGTCCGCCGATGGTGAACAGGAAGATGAAGGCGAGCCCGTACCACATCGCCGTGTTCAGCGAGATCGAGCCCTTATAGAGGGTCGCGAGCCAGTTGAACACCTTCACCGCGGAGGGGATGGCGACCGAGAAGGTGATCGCCGAGAACAGCACGTTCATCAGGCCGGACTGGCCGCTGGTGAACATGTGGTGTCCCCACACGAGGAAGCTGAAGATCGCGATGGCGATCGAGCTGAAGGCGATGAAGCGGAAGCCGAAGATGTGGCGGTGGCTGTGCACCGCGATGATCTCGCTGATGATGCCCATGCCGGGCAGGATCATGATGTACACCGCGGGGTGCGAGTAGAACCAGAAGAAGTGCTGGAAGAGCACCGGGTCGCCGCCCATCGACGGATCGAAGATGCCGATGTTGAACGCGCGCTCGATGACGAGGAGCGCGACGGTGATTCCGAGGACCGGCGTGGCGAGGATCTGGATGAGCGCGGTCGCGTAGATCGCCCAGAGGAAGAGCGGCATTCGGAACCAGGTCATGCCTGGCGGACGCAGCTTGTGGATCGTCACGATGAAGTTGAGGCCCGTGAAGATCGACGAGAAGCCGAGGATGAACACGCCCACGAGCACCGGGATGGTGCCGCCCGCGGAGAACTGGGAGGAGTACGGCGTGTAGAAGGTCCAGCCGGTGTCGAAGCCACCCGCGAGCAGCGAATAGACGGCGCAGAGCGCGCCCATGATCCACAGGTAGAAGCTGAACAGGTTGAGCCGCGGGAAGGCGACGTCCTTCGCGCCGAGCATGATCGGCAGCACGAAGTTGCCGAGCGCGCCGGGGATCGACGGGATGATCACCAAGAAGACCATGATCGCGCCGTGGAGCGTGAAGGCCTTGTTGTACTGGTCGAAGGTCATCCAGCCCACCTCGCCCGGGAAGAGGAGCTTGGTGCGGATGAGCAGCGCGAAGACGCCGCCCACGAGGAACGACACCAGCACCGCGACGAGGTACATGATGCCGATGCGCTTGTGGTCGAGCGTGAGCGCCCAGGAAAGGAATCCGCGGCGGAAGGTCAGGTAGTTGCCTGGCACTTCTTCATGGATGGATCGGGTGTCGAGGGTCGTCATGGCGTCTCTCGTGTGAGGTTCCTAGTGGTTCGTCTGCGTCACTTCTTGCCGACGAAGTTGCCCTTCGCGTCGAACTCGTCGAGGTGCTTCATCATTCCGATGAGGGCGTCGATGGCCTTGTCGTTGAGCTGGCCCTTGAAGGTGGGCATCGCCGGGCCGAAGCCGTCGACGAGGTGCTCGTTTGGATTGAGGATCGAGGCGCGGAGGTATCCCTCGGGCGTCTCGTACTGCTTGCCTTGACCGATGAGGTCGCTCACCGACTTCCCGCTGACCTTGTGGGCCGAGCCGGCCTTGCTGGTGCGCTCCCAGATGTTGCCCGAGCCGTCGTAGTTGCCCCATGAAGGACCCGTGCCCGCCTTGCCGTCGAGCGTGTGGCAGCCCGCGCAGCGCGCGAACAGCTTCGGTCCCGCCTTCGAGTAGAGCTCGTTCTCGGGGATCTTGTCGAGCCAGCGCCCCTGCTCCACGACCCAGCTGTCGAACTCGGGCTCGGCGAGCACATAGACCTTGCGGTTCATGTTCGAGTGGCCGGTGCCGCAGAACTCGGTGCAGAAGAGGTGATGGAACTCGCCATCGGGAGTCGGGTGATCGGCCTGGAACCACATGGTGGTGTAGCGGCCGGGGACGACGTCCTGCTTGACGCGGAAGTCGCGGATGTAGAGCGAGTGGAGGACGTCCTCGCTGCGCATGACGAGCTTGACGGGCTTGCCAGCCGGGACGTAGAGGTCTTCGCTGGTTGCGCCGTTCGGGTACTTGAACACCCAGCCGTAGCGGAGCGCGGTGACGTCGATCTGGTAGGCGTTCGCGGGCACGGTCTTCATGCTCACGAAGCCGCGGAAACCGATGAAGAAGATCACGACGACGAGCAGGGTCGGGATGATCGTCCAGCCGAGCTCGAGCACCGTGTTGTGGTTCGGTCCGCGCGCGTACACCTCGCGCCCCTTCTGGCGGTACTTCCACACGAAGTAGAACATGAGTCCCACGACGAGGAAGAAGAAGAAGTAGTTGATGTAGTTGATGACGTTGAACACCCAGTCGTTCTGCTCCGCGAACGTCGAGGCGCCTTGCGGCAGCCAGAAGTTCCTCGGCGTCAGCTCGGCCTTGCCCGAGGTCGCGACATCGGGGCTTGCGTGCATCAGGACGGTGGTGATGAGGTTCGTCACGGTCAATCGCCTCTTCAATTCGCGGCGGCGGCGTTGGCTGCCGACGCGCTTTGCTTCTTCTTCAGTTCCGCGCGCCAGAACACCGCGAGCCCGCCCGCAAGGACGAGCACGGTGACCAGGCCGCCGATGGACATGACGCGCCGCGCCTGCAGCACGTAGCCGCGCGCGTTGGCGTCGTAGATGTGGCACCAGAGGATGAAACGGTCGAGCGTCGTGCCGATCTTGCCCTCGGAGGCCTCGAGGAGGCCCATGCGGAGGTCGGCGGGCTCGAACTTCGTTCCGTACATGTAGCGGCTCACGCGGCCATCGGGCGTGCAGAGCACGAGCACCGCGGCGTGCGCGTAGTCGCCGTTGTCCTGCCGGCGGAAGGTGAAGCCGACGGCATCCGCCACGGACTTCGACATGATCTCGCTGCCGGTGAGGAAGTGGACGCCGAGGTTCGCGCCTGGGCGCTCGAACTCTGCGAGGTAGCTTTCCTTCTTCGCCTTCGCGAGCGCCGCGGTCTCGGTCGGGTCGACCGACACCGACACGATCTCGAACTCCTTGCCCGGCAGCCAGTCGACGCCCTTGAGGCCATCGAAGGCGCCGTTGAGCACGAGGTTGCACAGCATCGGGCACTTGTTGTAGCCGAGCTGCAGCAGCACCGGCTTCTCGCCCTTGAAGTAGTCGCGCAGCAACACGGGGTTCCCAGCATCGTCGGTGAAGCGCGCGTCGAGCGGCAGCGGCTCGTTCAGGTGCTCGATGACGTCGATGCCCTTCAGCTCCTCGGGCACGCCGAGGTTGAGCTGCGCAGATGCCAGCGGACCGACCGACAGCGCTGCCGCGGTCGCGGCAATCGTGCGGAGGAAGCTGGTGCGGTCGCAGTTCATCAGGTCAGCCTGCGCGGTTCACTTGCCCTGCTTGGAAACGATGTCGATGGCGCGATCGATCGGGATTCGCACGCGATCGACCTTCTTGTCGTCGACTTCCTCGGTGTAGGTCCCGTATTGCGCGAGAAGCTCCTGCTGCGACTGCCGAAGGCCGGTCGAGAGCACGGGGCGCTCGTCGATGATGCGGACCTCCTCGAAGTTGCGCTGCACGCCGAAGTACAGCACGGAGACGGCGAGGCAGAACGCCACGAAGAAGATGATGCCGACGAACGAGTAGAACCAGGTCGAGCCCATCTCTGGGTCGTCGAGCTGCTCGGTGGTGGCTGGTGAGGAGGACATAGGCGGTTCCTATCTCGCGTGATTACATGTTCTCGAAGCGGAGGCTCTCGGCGAGGCGCGGATCCTTCTTGGGAAGGAGCGAGACCTTCGACAGCGTTCCGATCGTGCCCGCAGCGACGGCGCCAAGGACGCCGAGCGCGAGCAGGAAGTTGACGGGATTGGAGAAGTGGGTCTGGGTGTCGGCGTACTTGGCGGCGATCTCACCGTAGGTGCGGTACTCCGCGATGTCATGCGGGACCTCCGGCATGACGAGCCAATAGAGATCGACGTAGTGGAAGCAGAGCATCCACACCGCGCCGATGCCGAGCGTCAGCGGCGCGCGCTTGATCCACTTCGAGATCAGGCCCACGAAGGGGAAGACGAAGTGGCCGAACAGGAGCGCGAAGCTGAAGAAGCCCCAGCCGCCGACCTGCCGGGCGAGGAACCAGCCGGTCTCCTCGGGGACGTTGGCGTACCAGATCAGCATGTACTGGCTGAAGCCGATGTAGGCCCAGAACACGATGCCGAACGCCCACATGAGCTTCCCGAGGTCCTGCAGGTGCTCGCTGGTGACGATGCCCTTCAGCGCGCCCAGCTTGAGCAGGCGCAGCGTGATGAGGATCAGCATCGAGAATCCGCCGACGGCGCAGCCGCAGAAGAAGTAGACGCCGAACATCGTCGAGAACCACGCCGGCGAGATCGACATGATCCAGTCGATCGACGCGAAGGTGATGGTGACGCCGAAGAGGATCGCGGCCGGCCCGGCCCACTTGGTCATGACGTTGCTGTGGGCGCGGTCGCCGGTCTCGTCCTGCGCCACGCTGTGGCGGAAGAAGAAGCTCGCGAGCACGGCCCAGATCGAGAAGTAGGCGACGGTGCGGATCCAGAAGAAGGTCGGGTTGAGGAAGCCTTCCTTCGCGTGCACGATGTGCCACTCCGCCTCGTTGTTGGCCTTGAGCGTGTCCATGTCGGCCCAGACCCAGAGCACGTTCGCCTTGCCCATGAACCAGAGCACGGCGAAGGGCACGAAGAGGATCCAGATCCAACGCAGGTTTGCCGCGAGCGCCTCCGCCGGGCGGCGGACGGCGACCGACCAGCCGGCGCGGGTGAGGTGCTGGATGAAGACGAAGAACAGGCCGCCGAGGCACATCGTGAGTCCGAAGACGAACGCCACGAGGTAGGCGCGCCAGAAGTGGTGCGCATCGGTGCCGAACGCGCCCGTGTATCCGACGGCAGCGCCGCCGCCGAGGCCGACGACCGCGAGGCCGAGGGCGAGCTTGCGGAAGCTCAGGGCCATCGCGGGAAGCGCGATGTTCTGTCCGCCGATGTCCGCGTGCGAGGTGGCGTGACCCATCACTTCGCCTCCTTCTTGATGTTGTCGCGCAGCTCGGGCGGGACGTCCTGCATCGAGGCGTTCTGCGAGAACTGAAGCGCCTTGACGTAGGCGGCGATCGCCCAGCGGTCCTCGACGGTGATCTGCGTGCCGTAGCCCGCCATGTTGCGGATGCCGTTGGTGGCGATGCTGAAGATCATGCCGACCGGGTGCTCGCGGACGAGCGGATCATGCATGCTCTTCGCCTGCACCCACGCCGTGCCGTTCGCGGGGCCTTCGCTCGAGCTCATGAGCTCCATCGCGCGCTTGTTCACCGCGCCGTCGCCGTAGCCGGCGTAGCCGTGGCACGCGCTGCAGTAGATGTTGTAGCGCTGCTGGCCGCGCTCGAGCAGCTCCTTCGACATCGTCATGCCGTCGGGCAGGCGGTCGGCCCACTTGCCCTCGAGCACGCCCTCGAAGCGGTGCGCGTCGAGCTGGCTTTCGCCGCGCGCGACGGTACCGACCACCGATGTGCGCTGCGCGCGGCCGTCGGCGAAGAGCGGATTCAGCGTCTGCGGCTTGAACTTCGGCTGGAAGTCCATGTCGAAGAAGATGTGCACGGCGCGGTTCTCATCGGGCGTCGCGCGGACGCGCGCGATGATGAACGGCGGGACAGCGAGCGCCAGTGCGGCGAGCACGCCCGTGAAGAGCATCCAGCGTGGGGCCTTGGGAATCATCGGTTAGTCCTCCACCGCCTCGACGGCAACGGGGTCGAGCGAGCGGAGGAACTCCTCCGTCTTCTTGGGCAGGAACTTCGGGTCGCGCGCCTCGATCGAGATGAAGAAGCGGTCGTTGGTCGCGCGGCGGAAGCGGTTCGACTTGAAGAGCGGGTGGTAGAGCCAGGGCAGGCCGTTGAAGAGGAACATCAGCTTCACGCACGCGAGCGCGGAGAACAGGATGGTCAGCTCGAACATCACGGGGATGAACGCGGGCAGGCTCATCGCGGGCTTGCCCGAGATGAGGAACGGATAGCCCGTCACCCACACGCCGGCCCAGATGTTGTAGTCCCACGAGTTCGTGAAGGCCTGCAGCAGGAACGCGACGATGGTGCCGGTCATGCCCGCGAAGAACACGAAGATGGGAAGCCAGGTGCGCTGGATGCCCATCGCGCCGTCGAGCCCATGCACGGGGAACGGCGTGTGGCAGTCCCAGTACTTGAAGCCCGCGTCGCGGCACTTCTCTGCGGCGGCCATGAGGTCGCCCGGCGTCTCGAACTCGGCGATCAGGCCGTACAGCTTCGCGGGCTGCGCGACCGGGCCGGTCTTGGTTTCTTCGGGGGTGGTGAGGGTCGAGGCCATGAGGTTGGACCTTGTGGAGGACGTTGCTTCGTGATGATCAGTGGTGGTTGTGGTGACCGTGCTTGCCTGCGCCGGCGCCGTGCGGGTCGGCCTGCGGCATGACGGCCTTCACCTCGGCCATCGCGATCATCGGGAGGTAGCGGCAGAAGAGGAGGAACAGCGTGAAGAAGAGGCCGAACGCGCCGAGCATCGTGCCGATGTCGACCCAGGTCGGCGTGAACTGATGCCACGAGCTCGGGAGGAAGTCGTTGGCGAGGCTGGTGACGATGATCACGTAGCGCTCGAACCACATGCCGACGTTCACGAACAGCGACAGCACGAACATCAGCGGGATGCTGGTGCGGATCTTCTTGAACCAGAAGAGCTGCGGCGTGATCACGTTGCAGCTGACCATGATCCAGTAGGCCCACCAGTACTGGCCGAAGGCGCGGTTGATGAAGGCGAACTTCTCGTACATCGCGCCCGAGTACCAGGCGATGAAGAACTCCATCGAGTACGCGTAGCCAACCATGCAACCGGTCACCAGGATGACCTTGTTCATGTTGTCGAGGTGGCGGAGCGTGATCAGGTCCTTCAGGCCGAAGAGCTCGCGTGCGGGCACGGCGAGCGTGACCACCATGGCGAAGCCTGAGAAGATGGCGCCCGCGACGAAGTACGGCGGGAAGATCGTGGTGTGCCAGCCGGGGAGCTGCGAGGTGGCGAAGTCGAACGACACGACCGAGTGCACCGAGAGCACGAGCGGCGTCGAGAGCGCCGCGAGGAGCAGGTACGCGCGCTCGTAGCGGTGCCAGTGGCGGTTCGAGCCGCGCCAGCCGAGGGCGAAGATCCCGTAGCCGATCTGCTGCAGGCGGCCCTTCGCGCGGTCGCGCAGGGTCGCGAGGTCAGGCACCATGCCCGTGTACCAGAAGAGCAGCGACACGGTGAAGTACGTCGAGACCGCGAACACGTCCCAGAGGAGCGGCGAGCGGAACTGCGGCCACATCTCCATCTGGTTCGGGATCGGGAACAGCCAGTACGCGAACCACACGCGTCCGACGTGGATGCCGGGGAACGTGCCTGCGCAGATGACGGCGAAGATGGTCATCGCCTCGGCGAAGCGGTTGATGCCCGTGCGCCACTTCTGCCGGAACAGGAAGAGGATCGCGCTGATGAGCGTGCCCGCGTGGCCGATGCCGACCCAGAACACGAAGTTCGTGATGTCGAACGCCCACATGACGGGGTTGTTCAGGCCCCACACGCCGACGCCGGTGATGAACAGGTAGCCGATGCAGGCGCCGAGGATGCTCAGGAGGCCAAGCGCAGCCGCGAAGGCGACGTACCACGCCGTCGGGGCCTTCTCGGCCTCGCTGACGCGGCACACCGTGGCGGTGACCTGGCTGAACTTGTCCATGTTCAGGACGAGCGGAGCGCGTTCGCCTGGCTGGTCGACGGTGTTGTCGACGATGGGTGACTGTGGTGAGAGCGTCGTCATGGTGTGCGCTCCGAATCAGGAGTGGCTGTGGCCGTGGTCGCCATGGTCATGGCCGTGGTCGTGGTCGTCGTGCGAGTGATCGAGCGCCGGATTCTTGACGCGCGCGAGGTACTTCACCCGCGGCTTGGTGTTGAGCTCCTCGAGGAGCTCGTAGCTCAGCTTGCTCTTGACGAGCTGCGCCACGCGGCTCTTCGGGTTGTTGAGGTCGCCGAAGACGATGGCCTGGGTCGGGCACGCCTGCTGGCATGCGGTGACGACGGCGCCGTCCTCGACCGACCAGGTCTCCTTGCCGCTTGATGCGCCTCCGGCCTTCGCCCAGGCGTTCTTCGCCTGGATCTTGGCTTCCTGGATGCGCTGCATGCAGAAGGAGCACTTCTCCATCACGCCGCGCGAGCGCACGGTGACCTCCGGGTTGAACTGCATGCGCGTCCAGCCCGAGGGGTTGTCGGTGATCGGGTTGTGATCCTTCAGCATCGCCTCGTAGTAGTCGGGCTGGACCTTGACGATGCCTTCCTCGCGGGTCGGGTTGCGCTTCTGGTAGTCGAAGAAGTTGAAGCGGCGGACCTTGTAGGGGCAGTTGTTGCTGCAGTAGCGGGTGCCGATGCAGCGGTTGTAGACCATCACGTTGATGCCCTGCTCGTCATGCACGGTCGCGGCGACCGGGCAGACCTGCTCGCACGGCGCGTTCTCGCAGTGCATGCAGGTGACGGGCTGGATGGCGAAGCCCGACGGCGTGTCGGTG
>JBEGNG010000037.1:0-12321 GCA_041182645.1 Planctomycetota bacterium | reverse complement strand
GCTGCTTCCGCTTATGCGTACGGCGGAGCAACGGCGGTCACCGCCACGAAGAGCTTCTCGAACTACCTTTCGACGCAGACGGCATCGAACGTCGGCTTCTCAAGCGTGGATCTGGGCGCGTTCAGCGCCTCGGGCTTCGCCATGTCGGCCCAGACGGCGGCTGGGGGGAGCTTCTGGGTCACCTGTGGCCACGCGTTCACCGTCACGGACTCGGTCACGGTCACCATCTCGGGCTTTGGTTTCGCCGGAAAGGCAAACGGCTTCCAACTGTACGGCGGCTCAGGGATCGTCTGGAGCAGCACGGAGGTCGTGGGTGCGTTCAACAGCGGCGAACTCGTCCTGCAGGCGGGGACCTACTCCCTTCAGGGCGGCGTCTTCTCGAATGCCGTGACCGGTGGGCCGCAGACTGTGCTCGACTTCAACATCACCGGCGTGCCTGCGCCGGGCGCGATGGCGCTGATGGGCGTCGCCGGCCTGGTCGCCGGTCGCCGCCGTCGGGCCTGATTCGCCCTGCGCATCCCGACCTTCCCGCCGCTGCGCGGCGGGTCCCGACTCCCAGCCCCTCGGCGCACCCGCGCCGGGGGGCTTTGTTTCTGCGCCACCGGGAGCGGAGAAGCGTCGTTTCCCGGTACGTTCCGGAGAGGCATCGTGATGAAGCAACCTCCCAAGACTTCGGCGTCGTCCATCGATGCCACCACCGCGCGCCAGGCGCTCCGAGATCGCATCGACCTTCTGACCAGCGGCGGGAGGGCCGACGAGGCCATCGCGCTCACCGAGCCCCACGTGCGGCTCGGCAGCCGCGACGGCGAGATGCTGCGCTGCCGGGCGATGCTCGAGCAGCACGCGGGCCGCATGGGGTTGGCCATCGCCTTTGCGGAGCGTGCCGAGGCGCTGGAGACGCACCCGGGGACGCTGATGCTGCTGGCGCAGGGGTGCGTGAACGCAGGCGAGACCGACGCCGCGCTGGACCGGTGCAGCCGGGTCCTCCAGATGCTGCCGGGGCACGTTCCCGCCAGGGTGCTGATGGCGCAGGCGCTGGAGTCCGCCGTGCGCACCGATGAAGCCACCGAGGTCCTGGAGCCGCTGCTGCGGGACATCCGCGGGAAGGATGCGCGCGTCGAGGCACAGGTACAGCACCTGCGTGCCGCGGTGCTGGTGCACCTGAAGCGCGACGGCGAGGCAGTGGAGCTGCTTGACACCGAGGTGCTGAAGACGGGCCTCCACGACGCCGCGCGTCGCAACGCGCTGTACCTGCGGGCCAAGGCCTGCGACCGCCTGAAGCGTTACGACGATGCGTGGGAAAGTGCCGCCAAGGCCAACGAGATCGGTGCTCCCCAGTTTGACCCGTCGCTCTACACGGAAGCCGTTGGGGCGCTCATGCAGCACTGGAATCGCTTGGACATGGCGAAGTTCCCATCCAGCAACAGCACCAGCGAGGTGCCGGTGTTCATCGCGGGCATGCCCCGCAGCGGCACCAGCCTGCTGGATCAGGTCATCGACGCCCACGGCCAGGCTGCGGGCGTCGGGGAGATGGCCGGCATCGAGCACTTCGCGCGGCAGCTGGAGGGCGTATGGGATGCAAGCCTGCCCGCCCCCGAGAGCTTCGGCCCCATGCGCGATCGCGCCTTCAGGAACATGGCGGCGGCGTACATCCAGGCGTGCCAGCGGCAGGCGCCGGGAGCGAAGCGCATCGTGAACAAGGCGCTGGGCAACAACCGAGTGGTGGGGCTGCTCGCGCGGCTCTTCCCGAAGACGCGCATCATCCACGCCATCCGCGACCCGCGCGACGTGGCGGTCAGCTGCTTCATGGGCGGCTTCAACAACGACTACTACCCGTGGACGGCGAAGCCCGAGTGGATCGCCGTGGCCTGGGAGCAGAGCCGCCGGCTCATGGAGCACTGGAAGCGCGAGACCGACGTGCCGATCATGGATGTGCGCTACGAGGAGGTGGTGACCGAGCCGGGTACGCAGTTCCCGCGCTTCACCGACTTCCTCGGGCTGCCGTGGGATGAGGGCTGCACGCGCTTCCACGAGTCGAAGCGCACGGTGCGCACCCTGAGCTACGACCAGGTGAACCGGCCGCTCTACGCCAGCAGCGTGAGCCGATGGCAGCGGTACGAGAAGTTCCTCAAGCACGTGGGTTGGCCGGCCTACCCCTGAGGGAGGGCCCGCGCCGGACCGGGGGACACGCCCGGAAAATCGCGAGCAGCGTGATCGGGTGCAGGGGCAAACGCCGTTTCCCTCGATGGCGAACCCTCCGTTCGCGGGTACTTGACCGGGGCATGGCCCCAGAGGAATCGACGATGCGAAGCAATGCGAAGAAGTCGTGCGCCGTGGGTGCAATGCTGTTCGGCGGCACGCTTGGTGCCACATCCTCGGCGGAAGCCGGGCTGGTGGTCTGGAACTGCAACATCACGGTCAGCAAGTACATCAATGGGGCGTACAACTACGGCCTCAACGTCAACGTGGAGACCCAGCGGTACAACAACGACACCGCTGCCGGCAACGTCGGCAACAACGGCGGTGGCCTCACCAACTGGGATCTCTTGTTCAACCCGAACCAATCGTCCAGGCTGGGCGTGGTCAGCTTTGACCCCGTGAACGGCCTGGTCGCCTCCGGCTCCATCAGCGGTGTGGCGAAACTTGCGAGCGGATTCGTCGTCGGCAGTTCCATTGGCGGTGGATTGAACTACAACCAAGGCATCACGCTCACCTCCACCAGCGGCAGTCAGTACGAATGGACGTCGGGCAGCACCGGCTACTTCGGCTTCCAGTTCAAGAACGCCGCCGGCCAGATTCGGTACGCCTGGGGCGAGCTCGCCCTGAACTCCGGCTCCAAGCACACCATCGTCCGCTTCGTCTACGACGATTCGGGTGCAGCGGTGACCACGGGCGTGGTGCCCGCGCCCGGCGCGGTTGCGCTCCTCGGCCTTTCGGGCGTGCTTGCCGGTCGCCGGCGGCGCGGTTGAACCCGCGATGACCTGACGCTTGGACCGCGGCGAACGCTGCGCTCCACGCTCCCGAGCCCCTCGGCGCCTGCGCGCCGGGGGGCTTTGGCTTGGGGGAACGCCGTTGGCTCGGGCGTGCACCGCGCCCCGCCGAGGGTCGGCTACAACTTCCGCATGACCGCCCCAGCCGCCACAGGCGTCCCCACGATCGCGCCGCAGAAGCAGATGACCGGCATGTTCGGACACCCGGTGGCGGAGAACCCGATCGACCGGATGTTCGACGCGGTGTATGCCCACCATGGACTGCCATGGCAGTTCTGGAAGAATGACATCGCCACCGAGGCCGATCTGGCGCTGGCGGTCTCGGCACTCCGGCCGCTGGGCTATCGGGGGATGTGCATCACCGTGCCCTGGAAGGTGGCCGTGATGCCGCTCCTCGACGACGTGGACGACGACGCCCGCGCCATCGGGGCTGCCAACTACCTGACCGTGGAGCAGGGTCGGCTGGTCGGTCACAACAACGATGGCAAGGGGGTGGTGAAGGCGATCTCGAAGGTGGCGACCCTCAGTGGCCAACGCGTGGTCATGCTGGGTGCGGGCGGGGCAGGACGCGCCATGGCGGTCGAGATCGCCCGGGCCGGCGCGTCGCACCTCACCCTGGTCACCCGACGCGAGGAGCAGGGGCGTGAGGTGGCGGCATGCGTGCGCAAGGCTGCCGGCGTGCCCTGTGCGTGGCAGCAGTGGACGTCACCCGTGCGGATCCCGGACGGGACGACCATGCTCATGAATGCAACGCACCTCGGCTGCGCGCCGGAGCTGGAACCCGTGCCGGTCGACTGGGCCACGCTCGAGCCCGGCTGCCTGGCGGTGGACGTGATCACCAACCCGCGCCTGACGCCCTTCCTGAAGGCCGCACGAGATCGCGGTTGCCCCACCGTGGACGGGGTGGAGATGCTCGTCCAGCTGGCGATGCAGATCTTCGAACGGTGGACCGGCATCGCCCCGGATGAAGCGGTGTTCCAGACGGCAGTCGCCACCGCGTTGGGCGAGTGACGTGCCTGGAACCGCGTGATAGGCTCGCCTCGACGGAGCGCGCACCATGGACGATCCGACAGCATCCCCGCGTTCGAGGTACGCCAACGCCACGCGACTGCAGCTTCATCTCGGTGGCTGGGAGGTCAAGCAAGGCTGGACGATCGTCAATGTCGAGGATCGGCCGGGAGTCGATGTGCGCAGCACCGTGACGGATCTCTCGATGTTTCCCGACGGCAGCGCCGTCGAGATCTATGCATCCCATGTCTACGAGCACCTTGGTTACCAGGAGGAGCTCCCGAGGGCGTTCGCCGAGGCCCGCCGCGTCCTGATGCCCGGCGGGCGGCTGCGGATCTCGGTGCCTGACATGGAGGTGCTCTGCCAGCTGTTCCTGCACCCGAACGCGCAGGCAAGCGCGAACGAGCAGTTCAAGATCATGCGCATGATGATGGGCGGGCAGATGGAACCGTTCGACTTCCACAAGGTCGGCTTCTCGCACAACATCCTGGTGGCGCTGCTGAAGGAGCATGGCTTCAGGGAGTTCCGCAGGGTCGACGACTTCCGGCTGTTCGACGACACCTCGAAGCAGCGCTTCGCGGGGATGCCCATCAGCCTCAACCTGCAGTGCATGCGGGGGACCTGAGGGGTGCGGCAGATGGAAGCTCCAAGCCCCCCGGTGCACGCACGCCGGGGGGCTTTGTCGTTGGGTCGACGGACTGGCACCCACTCCTGATCGGTGGTCCAATCGGCGCATGCGCCGAATCGCCGCAGCGTTCCTCGTGCCGTGGATGGCGTGCGCCTGCTCGGCGCCGAGCCGGGTGGATGTCGTGGAACTTGGCGTCCAGGAGGCGCAGGCCGCGATGGCCGATGGGCGCTGCTCGTCGCGCAGCCTCACGCAGGCCTACCTCGATCGCATCGCCGGCGTGGATGACGGCGGGCCCCGGCTCAACGCGGTGATCGAGCTGAATCCGCATGCGCTCGAGGATGCCGCGGCCCTCGATCGTGAGCGCGCATCGGGCGTCGTGCGCGGGCCGCTCCACGGGATCCCCGTGCTCCTGAAGGACAACATCGACGTTGCGGGGCTCGTGAACTCGGCTGGGTCGCTCGCGCTCGCGGACCACCGCCCGACGTCGGACGCCTTCATCGTTGCCCGGTTGCGCGAAGCCGGCGCCGTGATCCTCGGCAAGACCAACCTCAGCGAGTGGGCGAACTTCCGGTCCACGCGGTCGACCTCCGGCTGGAGTTCACGGGGCGGACAGACGAGGAATCCGTACTCGCTCGACCGCAGCCCGTGTGGCTCGAGCGCCGGCACGGGCGCCGCGATCGCGGCGAGCCTGGCGACGGTGGGGGTGGGCACGGAGACGGACGGCAGCATCATCTGCCCGGCATCGATGAACTGCCTCGTGGGCGTGAAGCCAACGGTGGGCCTGGTGAGCCGCACCGGGATCATCCCGATCTCGATCTCGCAGGACACTGCAGGGCCGATGGGCCGCACGGTGCGTGACGTCGCCATCCTGATGAACGCGATCGTGGCGCCTGATCCCGTCGATCCCGCCGGAGCGACGTCCGCGGGCCATCGCCCCGTCGACTACACGTCGTCCCTGCGCACCTCGTCGCTGGAGGGGAAACGGATCGGCGTGCTGCGCCAAGCCATGGGCTATCACCCGGGTGTCGACGCCCTCATGGAGCAGGCCATCGATGCCGTCCGGTCGCAAGGCGCAGTCGTGGTCGACGTCACCGTCCCCAACTACGGCGCGTGGAACGAGCACGAGATCACGGTGCTGCTCCACGAGTTCAAGGACGGCCTGGACCGTTACCTGCAGCACTCCGGCGCTCAGGTGGCATCGCTCCAGGCGCTCATCGAGTGGAACCGCCTGCATGCCGATGCGGTCATGCCGCACTTCGGCCAGGAACTGCTTGAGCTGGCGCAGTCCACCGGAGCCCTGACGGATGCCGCATACATCCGGGCGCGTGACGAAGCCAGGCGCCTGGCCGGCAAGGACGGCCTGCTCGCTGCCCTCGAAGCCGATCGACTCGACGCGGTGATCGCACCAAGCACATCGCCGGCATGGATGATCGATCCCGTGCTCGGCGATCACTTCGTGGGTGCCGGCTACGCCATGGCGGCGGTGGCCGGTACGCCGAGCCTGACCGTACCGATGGGCGATGTCGCGGGATTGCCCGTGGGCCTCACCTGGATGGGCGCGCCCTTCGCGGAGCCGGACCTGCTCGGCTTCGCCTACGCGTTCGAACAGGCGACGACCAAGCGTCGGGCGCCGGGGTTCATCGAGGCCGTTCGCTGACGATCACTCCCACGACGCGAACGCCCCGGCCGGGGGGCCGGGGCTTTCACTCTGAACCGTCGGGCGCGCCAGTTTCGCGCGCGCCTCTTGAAGTAGTCCGGGCGGAACAGGTTTCGAACAGGCGAGTTGGGGTTTGGATCTGCTAGAGAGCGAGACGCCCCTCTGGCGCGCCCAGAACGGGGTTCCGGCTCCCTGCGCAGAGCAGAATCGGCCACGCACTCATGCACGCAGACCGTGCGTCAACCCCACAGGGCCGCAATCGGCACGGCGAACATGTCGTCCCCGAAGCCAACGGTCATCTCGCCGTCGTAGAGCAACACGCCGCACACGAACCGCTTGCCCGTCGCCTCGCGCAGCCGCCGCAGGCCGCGGAAGTCGGTGGGATGCACCGTCGAGGATGCCTTGACCTCGACGCCGCTGACACGAGCGCCGACATGCTCGATCACGATGTCCACCTCGGCACCGTCCTTGTCCCGGTAATGCGAGAACTCGACCGGCTCGCTGACCCCGGACGCCTGTCGACGCAGCTCCCCGTACGCGAACGTCTCGAGCAACTGACCAAGCATGGTGCGGTCCTGCCAGAGATCCGCCGCGGTGATGCCGAGCAGCGCGCAGGCCAGGCCGCTGTCGGCCAGGTGCAGCTTCGGGGTCTTCACGAGTCGCTTCAGTCGGTTGCTGTGCCAGGGCTGCAGCTCATCGACCAGGAAGATCCGCTCGAGCAGGGTGACGTAGTCGCGGATGGTGGGCCGTGATACCTGGAACGGCGCGGCGAGATCACTCACATTGATCAGGCGCGCAGTCTGCGAGGCGGCCAACTTCAGCAGCTTCGGGATCGAGCGAAGCGAGCCGATGCGCGAGATGTCCCGCAGGTCCCGCTGCACCATCGCGTCGATGTAGTCGGCGTACCACTGTCGGCGTCGCGCTGGCGTGCTCCTGGCGAGCGCGGCGGGGAATCCGCCGGCCGCGATCCGCGATGTGAGTTCCTCGCCAAGCCGCGGCGATGAGCGGATCTTGAAGTCGCCCTGCATGAGCGCGCGGAGAAACTTCGGCTCTCGCCGCTCGATCTCGCACTGCGCCATCGGATGGAGCCGGATCGATCCCATCCGCCCAGCCAACGAGTCGGCGACCTTGGGAAGCAGCAGCACGTTCGCAGACCCCGTGAGCAGGAACCGTCCCGGCACGCGGCGGCGGTCGACCTCGACCTTCAGCGGCAGAAACAGCTCGGGAGCGCGCTGGATCTCGTCGATGATCGTGCGCTCCGGGAGTCGCGCAACGAAGCCTGCGGGGTCATCGTGGGCGGCGCGCCTCGCGGCATCATCATCCAGGTTGACGTACTCGAAGCCGAGGCGCTTGCCGACCCTGGTCGCCAGCGTCGTCTTGCCGCATTGACGTGGCCCATGCACGATCACGACTGGCGTGTCCGCGAGCGCTTCGGCAAGCGAATCCTCGGCCAGCCGGGGGATCTGCGGGGTGTCGGTCATGCGTCCAATTGTAACTTTGGAAAGCGTCCAATTGCAACCCTGTTGTTCGGCCATCTGCAACCCAACTGCTCGGATGACCGAAACCCCGCGCCACCGCCCGCTCGCTCAGCCCGCCTGCAGCATCCACAGGATGCGCCGGATCAGGTAATCGCGGTTGCGGCTGCGCGCCTCTTCCCCGCCGATCTCCTGGTAGCGCTGCCGCAGCTCGCCTGCGGTCATCGCCCCGAGCCGCCTGCGCTCGGTCTCCACGTTAGCCGGTATCGACTGCCCGCTGATCCCTCGGGTGCGTCACGCAATATCCGGCGATACGCGATCCGGGATACTGCCTGCATGAACCCCATCAACCCGCAGCAGCCGACATGGGACGCAGTCGACCGGGCGCTCGAGCAGTGGCTCGCGCCGCAGGACGAAGCCCTGCGAGCGGCGACGGCGTCGGCCGATCACGAGGGGCTTCCCCGGATCGCCGTCTCGCCCGCCCAGGGCCGACTGCTCGAGGTGCTTGCCCGCGCGATCGGAGCGCGGCGCATCCTCGAGATCGGCACGCTCGCGGGCTTCAGCACGATCTGGCTCGCCCGGGGGCTGGTCCCGGGCGGTTCGCTCGTCACGCTCGAACTCGATCCGGAACGCGCACGGCTCGCCCGGACCAACATCGACCGTGCCGGCTGCGGAGAGTCCGTGGAGATCGTGGTGGGTCCGGCGACCCAGTCGCTCGAGTCATTGAGGGCCACGGGTGTTCCGCCGTTCGACCTCGTCTTCATCGATGCGGACCGGGAGCACTGCCCGACGTACCTCGAGCACTCAATCGCGCTGTCCAGGCCGGGCACGCTGATCATCGTCGACAACGCCATGCACCGCGGCCGCCTCATCGAGCAGGGGACCGGCGAACCGAGCGTCGAGGGGGTGCGGTCGATGATGGACGGCATCCGGCGGCATCCGCGGCTGAAGGCGGCGGGCATCCAGACCGTGGGTGCCAAGGGCTACGACGGAATGGTGCTTGCGCTCGTGGGCGATGCGCCGCGCGCTGCCTGCGACCCGCTCGACATCCTGCTGCGCCACGACGCCTGGGCGACGCGCGAGGTCCTTCGCGCGTGCAGCGCACTGACCGACGAGCAATGGCACCGCCGCTTCGAGATCGGTCCCGGGTCGCTGCACGACGCGTTGACGCACGTGGTGGGCGCCATGCTGCGCTGGGCCGATCGCATCGACGGTCCGCCGACCGAGCTTCGGCCATCCATCGAGGGCATTGCGCGGCGAACGCCTGCGGAACTGCTGGCGCTCCTCGAGGCAGCGGAATCGGGGCTCGCGGCAAGCGCGGATCGCGCGCGGGCACGCGGCCTCGGCACGGAGTTCGAGGTGACACTCGCAGGCAGGACCCACCGCTTCACGCTCGGCGCCGCGCTGGTCCACGTGACAACGCACGGCGTGCACCACCGCGCGCAGTGCCTCAACATGCTCCGGCACCTTGACGTGCCAGGCGTCAGCGATCGGCTGCCGGAGATCGACCCGCTGGACTGGCAACTGCAGGCGCAGGCCTGACCGTCACGCCGCGTGGTGCACAGTGACGCTCGACTGGGACGGACGATCAGGGCATGTTGCGGCTGAATGCGCTTGCCTCCATCCCTCTCTCTCCGCAGCCGAAATCAAAGTCCTCCGCTTTCTCGCCGACCGGATGCGGAATGTCGAGTCGACCCATTTGGACGTTGATGCGTTCGTGTCCGCGCGCCTCTTGAACCATGGTGCCGCCGGAGGGCGGCACCTCAAAGAGTCCGGGCGATACAGGTTTCGAACAGGCGGGTTGGGGTTTGGATCTCCTAGAGAGCGAGACGCCCCTTTGGCGCGCTCGAAATGGGGTTCCGGCTCGCTTGAAGAATGCGGGATGGGTGTCGCATCCGTCATCGTGTCCACCAGTCGATGAAGGGACCTGCCGTCGGGCAGCCTTGCGGACGCGCTACATATCCCAGAGCCGGGCCAGCGGTACGGCGAGGTCGCGGGCATTGCCGAGCCCAAAGGTGCTGGACCCGGCGTACAGCAGCACGCCACCGCGATAGTCCGAGCCGCACTGCTCGGCCAAGCGCCGAAGGCCGTGACCATCGGCAGGCGTCACCGTGAGCGCGGACTTCACCTCCACGCCCCATGTCTCGTTCCCGCGCGTGATGACCAGATCCACCTCCACGAGATCCTTGTCGCGGTAGTGCCAGAACCGCAGGTCCGGATCGGTCCAGCCAGCTTGGGCGATGAGTTGCTGCACCACGAACGACTCGAGCAGGTGACCGAAGCGGGTGCGCTGCGTCATGTGATCTCCTGCCGTCAGCGCGGACAGCGTGGCGGCAAGGCCGCTGTCGACCACATGCACCTTGGGCGACTTGATCAGGCGCTTTGCATGGTTCCGATGCCAGGGCTGCAGTCGACGGGCCAGGTACAGGCGCTCGCAGACCTCGAGATGGTGCTCGACCGTCTCGCGGCGGATGCCCAGATCCTGCCCGAGGCTCGAGACATTGAGCAGTTCTCCAGTCCGAAGGACCAGCATTTCGAAGAGCCGGCCGACGGCCGTGGCATCGCGGACCCGAGCGACGTCCTTGACGTCGCGCTCAAGCAGCGCGCGCAGGTACTCGCGATGCCAGGTCCGGGCGCGGGCGGGCGACCGACGCACGGCCTCGGGGAATCCCCCGGCCACGACATGCTCTGCGAGTGCCACGGGCTTGGTGGGGGGGGCGGCAACGATTGCGGGCTTCAGCCGCCCATCGAGGAACATGGACAGGAAGCGCCCTGGCCGCCGCATCCGCTCCGCCGCGGTCAGTGGCTGGAGGTGGATGATCTCCATCCGGCCTGCGAGCGAGTCACCGAGCCCAGGCAACAGCAGCAGGTTCGCCGAACCCGTGAGCACGAAGCGGCCAGGTCGACGATCGCGGTCCACCGCCGCCTTGATGGTGCGAAGGAGCTCGGGGACGCGCTGGATCTCGTCCAGGATCACGCGCGTCGGAAGCGCCGCCACGAATCCCGCCGGGTCGCTGCGCGCGAATGAGAGCGCAGCCTCGTCATCGAAGGTCACGTAGGCGTGGCCTGGCTCAAGGGTGCGCGCCAGCGTCGTCTTGCCCGACTGCCGCGGACCGAGCAGGCATGCCACCGGCGTGTCGCGCAGCGCCGCCTTCAGGCTCGAAAGCACGGGTCTCGCGAGGATCGTCGTCATGGGCGTGCGTCCATCTGCCTAGTAAGATAGCGGCTATTTGCCTATTTGCAAATCGGCCATGTGCCGAGAGCCTCGGGCGAGCAGGCGCCGGGGGTCGGTGTCGGACTCGTGGTGGTGCGTCATGGCGGGCGGAGGCGCGGTGCCTCGACCCTTGTGTTTCCGCCAAACGCGGGTCTTCCGAATCGGGGGAAGTGGGGGTCAAAATGCCTGCTGGCAGGCTAGAAACGCGGTTTGTTCAGCGTGGCGCGGTCTGGCGACAAGTTCCGCAGGTTTCATGATGGGTGGGGGGGGTATCTCTCGTTTGTACCTGTGGAGTGTGATGCGGTCGGCCAGCGGGAGTTGCCGTCGACCACCTCACTTGAAACTCGCCGTCTGATGTTCAGGCGGCTCCGGAAGAAGGCCGTTCGCCGACGGACTCGGCTGTCACTCGCCCCCACGTGGAGTGTGGGATTCAGCAGGGGCAACGCCCCAGGATGTTTCAGATGCGTAGCAATCTTCTTGGCATGTGCAGTGTCGTGGCCAGCGTGGCCGTGGCGGGTTCGGTGAGCGCGGCCACGGTTCATGTGAACGCGCTCGGCGCGTCGACCGGCTGGTATGCGGACGACGTGCGCACGTCGGCAGGCGTGTATCTGAACGGCACGAACTCGTCGTTTCAGCCATACTTCCAGGGCCTCCTGCCGTCGAGCACGGCTGACGATGCGCTGATCGCGCAGCAGCTGTACTTCACGGAGAGCGGCTCGGCCAGCGGCGGCGGCTCGGGCGTCATGGTCATGGACGGCACCTCGGCGAACCTCGGCAAGACGAGCGTTCGCTACTACGGCAACGGCACGGGCATCGGCACGCTGAACAATTCGTTCGCCAGCACCTTCCGCTGGTACATGGATCCGTACTCCACCTCCCGCACCGTGGCGCTGAATCTGTCGGTTCTTGGCTCGAACGGGCTGATTTACAGCATGAGCTGGCTCGGCACGGGCGCCCAGGCGAACGCGTGGAACACCTTCAGCGTCAACGCAAGCACTGCGGTGTCGGGCGGCGAAGGCTGGCGCCTGTATGGCAACGGTGCCCCGGGCAGCGCAGCAGGCGCCGCGAAGAGCCTGAATGACTG
The DNA here is from genome assembly GCA_041182645.1 of Planctomycetota bacterium. Lineage (GTDB taxonomy): Bacteria > Planctomycetota > Phycisphaerae > Phycisphaerales > SM1A02 > SYIB01. The sequence continues at coordinate 265 of JBEGNG010000037.1, read as the reverse complement.
GCTTGCGGATGGCACCTACGGCAGCATTCTGAATGGCGCGACCGTGCTCGGGCAGGGCTTCAATATCGGCTCCTACCAGCGGAATTGCCGCGTGGGCATCGACTGGCTCGAGAGCAGCCTGATCAACGGCGGCGATCGTGTGGAATTCGGCGTCATCCCCGCCCCGGGCGCCATCGCGCTGCTGGGTACCGCTGGACTCATGGGTCGCCGTCGCCGCAACTGAGTCACTTCAACACGTCGCATCTTCCTGCCGCGGACGCGCGGC
>JBEGNG010000036.1:0-9772 GCA_041182645.1 Planctomycetota bacterium | reverse complement strand
AACGCAGCCCGAAGCCCTGCGTGACCTGCACGATGAACGGGTCGAGCGTGTGCAGGATGGCGGCGAGGGTGGGCATGGCGCCCCGGGAGTATCGCGGATCGGTCGCCAGTGCGCGGACCGTGGTTCGGGTGGTCGGGAAAGCAACGCGGCCGCGCCCCCCGGAGGGGCACGGCCGCGCGTGCTTTCATGAGCCCGGATCGTCAGTTGCCGCAGAGGCCCCACGCTGCCAAGAGCACTCCGAGGTCTCCTCCGCCGATGATGCCGTCATCGTCGAGATCGGCGTTGTAGGCCGCTCCACTGCCATCGGTTCCCCACAGGGCAAGGAGGGCTGCCACGTCGACTCCGTCGATCCTGCCATCAAGGACCACGTCGCCGGCGCACTCGCAAAGGTCGGGAACGAGGTTGTGGTTGCGGTCTGCGAGATCGCCGCTGAAGATCTGGCCGAAGTCGACGATCCCGTCCAGGTTGCAATCCTGATCCCATTCGACTGCGGCGTAACGAATCGATGCAGGATCGAGGTCGATCTGTGCGCCAAGTTGTCCCCAGACCACCTTCTTGGCGAGCGCTGATTGTCCCGCATGGTTGGGATAGCCCGGGTACCAGCCTGAGTAGGTGAACGGGGTGCCGTCGACCCAGCTCCATCCGTCAGCATTGCTGGCGGCACCGGCAACCTGTGAACCGCCGATCCACCATTCGCCGCTGACGCCGGCCGGGTTGATGGCAAGGTTCTCGAACCACTCATCCTCCCACGCATCGCTCAGGGTGACGAGGTGTCCGCCAACGGACTCGGCAGCTGACTTCCCGGTTTCCCAGGTGAAGGGTTCCGAGATGGTCCCGTACCAGTGACCGTTCTCGGCCCAACGTGCCGCCTTGAACTCGCAGATGTCCGGGACCGCATTCGCGTCCGCATCGGCGTAGGTCCCATCGAGGATCTGTCCAAGGTCGACGATCCCATCGCCGTTGCAATCCGCGTCCCACTCGACCATGGGCGCATAGGTGCTTGCGCAATTCTGGTCCGTCAGCCCCTTGTACGAACCCGTGGCCTTGATGGCCCCGCAGTCCTCGTTGCCCGTGGCGTCCGATGGATCATTCTCGTACCAACGCACCGCGAACGGCGACTCGCCGGTGGACCATGCCCATCCCCCCGCCGGTTCGGCTCCATTGGATCCCTGCGTGGCTCCGATCCACACCTTGCAACCCGCACACGAGTACATGATGTTCGCCATGGCCCAATCGAACTCAAGGAGGTTGTTGAACGTCGCCAGGTGCGATCCGACGGCCGCCGCTTCCGAAGCTGAATCGGCCCACGACGCGGACACATCGGGGAGGATCATGTACCAGTGCCCGTTGCCGCCATCCGCGACCTTCCACTGCTTCGGATAGGACCCCACGACGCACGGCCCAGCCCAGCCGCAGCAATCCGGGACCATGTCGCCGTCGTAATCCGGCAGCGATCCATCCTGGATCTGGGTCCAATCGTTGATGTTGTCGCCGTTGCAGTCGGCCTTCGAGACCTTGAGTGAGACGGCATGGTTGTTGCCGCACTCACCTGCCAGCATCACCGTCCACAGTTCGACGGTTTCGCCGGCGGCGACGATCAACTCGATGGATCCAGTCACGGCGTTCGGCGAACTCTGGGCCGACCAAAGGACCTGCCCGGCACGTCGGAGCTCAACCCGGACCGGATTGTTCCCGCCGCAGCCTCCTTGATGCGAGAAAGAGGCCTCGATCAGGTGTCGACCGCTCTCGGAGAACGTGTAGCGCCGAACCGGCACATGCGCGTCGCCCTGCGTGTCGCCGTGCTGATTGCCGGCGTTGATGTAGCAGAACTCCTGCCCGCAGAAGCACACGGTCTCCGCGAAGTGCCACGAGTCGCCGATGGGGCAGCCGCAGTTTCCCGGGGGGCCGAAGTAGGCCATCTCGTAGACGGTCGCCGGCTCGCCTCGACCGTCCGCATAGCCATAGGTCCATCCATTCTCGCCCTGCGTGCCTGAGAAGTCGGCGACCGAGTCGGCGATCTGCACCCAACCCGCGTCTGCAGCCGAAGCAACGGCTGACTGGAACAAGACGGCGACGACGGAAGCCCGGACGATTGACGCGGCGATCGCCGCACGGCTGAAGTTCAACGACATGTCTTTCTCCTGGAAAATCGCCGCACCGCGCGGCAGGGGTTCAGCCGCCAACCGGGCGGCTGCGCATGGATCCGTTCGCGATTTCGTGAATCTGGTCCTTTTTCAGCACACGCCGTGCGCAGGGGCGAGAATGACGCCTTTCCCGGGCCGAGGCACGGATGCAGGGCAACGACTTCCCAAGCACACACACCACGTGGATGTTCGATCTGCTCAGCGCAGGCCCTCAAGGCCTGGCAACGCTGCGTTCTCGAGTCATGGCCAGATACCACGGTGCCTTGGTGGCCTATGCAGCGTCATCAGCAGCAATGCAAAGTCTTGACCCACATGATCTTGTGAATGCCTTTTGTGCCAATCGTCTGGCCCGTCCGGACTACTTCGAGCGCTGGCAGGCAAGCGGGTTGCCGTTCCGGCGCTGGCTCATCAACGGGCTCCACTTCTCGGCCCGGGACATGCGCAAGCTCAGGGCGGGCTCCCGGACCAAGGACCGTGACGACCTGCAGGCGCAGGATGAACTGGAGTCTCCAGCCGTGGATGCGGGCGCGGATCGGGCCTTTGAACGCCAGTTCGCTCTCCAGGTGATCACCCGCTGCGCTGCCGAAGTCCAGCTCAGGCTGTCCAACCGCGGGCGGGCGGGGGACTGGAGCCTGTTCTGGCGCCACCACATCGACGGGGTTCCCTACCGGCTCCTGTCGGTCGAGACGGGGCTTGCACCGCGAGAACTCAACGGCGTGATCCGAGCGGTCACCACCGAACTGCGCACCGCCGTCCGGCTCGAACTCCTCGTCGAGGGGCTTTCGGAGCACGAGATCGAGCGCGAACTTCGACTGATGGAAGAGGCCTTGCGACCATGACCGACCCCACCTCAACGCACATCGACCATGCCTCCGCGCACTCACTCGCCACCGCGGTGCTCGGGAGCCCCGTGGTCCCCGTCGATTTCCTGGTCGAGCACGTGCGTCACGCGGCCGACGCGTCCGACTGGATCATCGATGCACTGCGGCTCGTCTGTTCCGCTCCTCTGCCGTTGCCCACGGTCGAATGGTCCACCCCGGAGAATGTTCCCGTCGGGGCGGTGAACCCTGCCGAGTGGCTCTGCCACCTCGACCGTGAAACCCTCGACCGCATCCGCGCACGTGCCGTGGTGCTCTTCGGCGCAGCATCCAGGATCGACGAACGCAACCAGGCGCTCATGGCCTACGCACTGGCCGTGGCGACGGGACTCATCGAGCACGGGACGTTGCTCACGAACCAAGCCAGGCGCGACGTGGACCTGATGATGGCCGAGCTGGCGGCCGTGGCTCCGGCCCCCATCGCCGCGGTATTCGAGCGGGCCCTGCTGTGCGATGCCGGCTGCTGACGGCGAGGAGTCTTCCGTGGAGGGTCATCACCGCGATGCGGGCAGTGGGATGATGTTCAGGCCCGTGGCCTCCCCTCCAACCGACTTCCCCTCGATACCCGGACTCGAGCCGATCGGCGTGATCGGTCGCGGCGCGTACTCCACCGTCTGGTCCGCGCGGCAACTCCGACCGGTCGACCGGACCGTTGCGGTCAAGGTCCTCGATGCCGATCACCTCGGCCCGGAGCCGTTGGCCCGCTTCCTGCGCGAGTGGGATGCCCTGGCGCGGGCCGCGGGAACAGGCGTTGCTGCCCTTCTGGATGCCGGACACGCCCCGGACGGGCGTGCGTACCTCGTCATGGAACTCGTCGAAGGCGAGTCGATCACTGCCGCATGCGATCGACGATCGATGCCGCTGCGTGACCGGCTCCGGATCGCCGCCGACCTGGCTGGGATCGTCGCCAGGATCCATGCGCGCGGACTCGTGCACCGCGACCTGAAGCCATCGAACGTCCTGGTCCGGTTCGAGGTGGGTCGACCGATCGTCACCGTGCTCGACTTCGGCCTCGCAAGCATCGTTGGCCATGGCGCCGACGAAGGCCTCACGCTGCCCGGTGTTCCCATCGGCACGCCCGAGTGGATGGCGCCCGAGCAGACGGGCCTGCTGTCAGGACCGATCGATGCTCGGGCCGATGTGTTCGCCCTCGGCTTGATCGTGGAGCGCCTGTGGACGGGAAGGCCACGATGGACACGACAAGGAGCGGATGCACGTGCGCTGCGGGTTTCCTTGCAGGCCGTCGTGGACGGCACCCTCACTCCCGGACTGCCGTTGGATCCGGCACCGAGCTGGGATGACCTTGATGGTCCTGCACGAAAGCAGTGTGCACGACTCATTGCCGAGGCGACGTGCATCGATCCGCTGCAACGGACGATCACTGCCCCGGAGATCGAGTCGAGGTTGCACGGCATCGCCGGAACGGCACGCGGAGGCGGGACACCACGGTCCGCCCGGCTGCGGATGCCCGTCATGATCCTCCTGGTGTCGGTGGTCTTCCTCGTGCTGTTCGCGGCATCCTGGTTGACCGGTGGCGATCCCGACGTGCTGCCCTCCCCGACGAAGCCGGGTGAACTCGTGATGTGGGGGAGGAATGACGACGGACGGTGCGGCCTTCCGACCGATCGGACCTATGTCTCCATCGCCTGTGGACCGACGTGGTCGCTGGGCGTGGATGAGCACGGTTGCGTCGTCGGCAGTGGCGCAAGTGGTTCACCTCCGTTGCCCGTGCCGACGAACCTCGCGTCCGGACGCGACCGAGCACGCGCGGTCGCCACGCGGGCCGATGGTGCCGTGGCACTCCTCGAGGACGGTCGGCTGCAGACCTGGGGTCCGATGGATCACCCGGACGAGGTCATCGATGGGGTCGCATCGGTGAGTTGTGCTCGACGCTCGATCATCGCCGTGCGCGACGATGGCACGATCGACGTGGTGGCACATGAGGATGGAGGCATGAAGTCCCCGCCACCCATCGCGGATGTGAGATCCGTGAGGGTCGCACACAAGACCGCCGTGGCGATCACGGGTTCCGGCGCGTGCTTTGCATGGGGCTCGAACGAGACGAAGCTCATCGACCAACTGCAGGGCGCCGTCGTCCGTGATGCGGCGATGACCGGAACCGACTCACGGTCGACGTGCTTCGTCGGGATCCGGCCCGATGGTTCACTCATCCTCGCCGGGTCCGGCCCTGGCCTCGCGGTCGAGGGCCCATCGCCCCCGTCACGGGTCCGCCGCGTGATGGGTGCGCAGTTGGCGTCGTGGTTCCTGCTTGAGCACGAGGATGGGACGATCTCGTTCCTCGGAGCGGTCCCTGACGGCGTTCGCGACGTTCCGCCAACGATCGGGCTGGCTGGCGGACCCCGGATCCACGCCATGGCCGGCAGCGTCGAACATGCTGCGGTGATCCTCGCCCGCTGAACATGGTGGGTGGTCCGATGTCGGTGGTCGTACCGACCCCACCGAATTTTCCTCGGCTTTCCAGGAAGGCGCCGACGCCATCGTTAGGATCGACGCGACCGCCATGCCACCCATCCACGACAACCCCTTCGGGCCTTGTGAACCGACCGTCCTGCGCGAGCCGATCGCGCAGCTCCGCTCCGGCCACGACCTGACCCAGGATCTGGCGCAGGGTGCCTTCACGCTCATCATGCAGGGCAGTTGTCCGGACGGCGAGATTGCCGAGTTGCTCATGCTCCTGGCCATGCGGCCCCCGACCGTCGACGAGATCGTCGGTGCGGCCACGGCCATGCGCGCGGTGTCCAGCACCGTCCAGAGCGGCCTGCCGCCCGAATCGATCCTCGACACCGCCGGCACGGGCGGCACGCCCAAGTCCTTCAATGCCAGCACCGGCGCTGCATTGGTGGCGGCTGCGTGCGGCGTGCACTCGGCCAAGCACGGCAACCGCAGCCGCACCGGCCGTGGCAGCGCAGAAGTGCTCCAGTCGCTTGGCTTCAACCTCGCCTGCTCGCGCTTCGCCCAGGCGACCATGCTGCAGCAGGTGCGCTTCTGCTTCTGCTTCGCGGTCGAGCACCACCCGGCGGCCAGGCACGCCGTCGCGGCACGCCGCGCGCTGCCGTTCCCCACGCTCTTCAACCTTGTGGGCCCCCTCACGAATCCCGCCGGTGCCCGGCGCCAGATGATCGGGGTCTGGCATCCCATGTTCATGCAGCCCATGGCGCAGGCGCTCGAACGGCTCGGCGTCGAGCATGCGGTCGTCCTGCACAGCCGCGATGGCCTCGACGAGATCTCGATCGGCGCGCCCACGGATGTGGTCGAGGTCGGGCCCGACGGCATCCGGTCGTGGGTCGTCGATCCGGCGGCACTCGGCATCGATCCCGTCGATCCGCTGACCCTGGCACCGACTTCGGTGGAGCAAGCCGCCGATGTGCTCCGTTCACTGCTCGATGGGCGGCGCATCGATGCCTGTCACGACATGCTCGCGTTGAACGCAGCCATGGCGTTGCGTGTGGGTGGTGCAGCACGCGACCTGCGCGAGGGGCTCGACATGGCACGGCGTGCACTGCAGCAGGGGGGCGGCGCGCATGTCCTGGCCAAGGCATGCGAGCTCTCGCACCATTGACCGCGCACCCACACGGTGGGTGTCCAACCCGTTCCCACGCGCCGCGGCATTGCCCGCGGGTGCGATCGCGTTGGCCGCAGGAACGATGGTGGGGCTGGGCACCGACCACCAGGCCTGGACGGGGCCGCCGGCACTCGAGGGATGGGTCGATGCGCTCTTCGTGATCGGCTCCATCCTCGCAGTCACCAGCGCGGCCACGGTCTGGGTGAGGGGGCTTCGCCCGGGAAGTGTCATGCTCGCGTGCTCTGCATGTGTGGTGTTGGGCCTCGTCGTGGGTACCCACGATGCCCGGACCTGGCACCGCTGCAGGCTCGCCCTCGGCGTGACCCACCACCAGGCGCGCGCGCTCGTCGAACTGCACGGCACGGTCGTGACCGCGCCCGACGCTGCGCGGGTTCCCGACCGGGACCTCCAGCCGCTCGCGGCCGATCGACGGGCCGTCCGCTTCACGCTCGGTGCGATCCATGGTCCACACGGCGAGCCATGGCCCGACCGAGCCACGATCAACGCGCGCATCGGCGTGGGGAGCACGGATCTGGCCATCGGTGACCGGATCCGGGTCACGGGGTGGATCACGCCCATGCGACCGCCCACCAACCCCGGCGGCTACGACATGGCGCGTTGGGCCAGGTCGCGCTTCGTCGTGGGCTCGCTCTTCATCGAGTCCCCCGACCTCGTGCGGCGCACCGGTCACGATCCGCGTCCGGTCGACCTCTGGAAACACCTGCTGGTGCGCAAGCTCGAGCGGCTGGTCGATGGCATGGCCCCTGACCTCGCCGCCCTGTGCGTCGCCATGACGCTCGGTCCCACGAGTGCACCGATGGACGACATCGCCGCTGACTGCCAGGTCACCGGCATGACGCATGTGCTGGCATTGAGTGGCTTCAATGTCGGGCTGCTGTTGGCCCTCGCCGCACGGGTGCTCGTCCTCGTGCCCGCACGCGGACCGCCCCGAGCTGCGCTGTTGGTCGCCTGTGCCACAGTCTTCATGGCGAGCGCATCGGCGGGGATCAGTGCGGATCGGGCCGCACTTGCCGCCATGGTGGCCTCGGGCGCAGCCGGCTTCGGTGGTCGCGTGCGCGCCTGGCATGCCGCGAGCATCGTCATGGTGGCGATCGTCCTGACCACACCCTGCGCGCTCCTCGACATCGGGTTCCAGCTCAGCGCCGTGGTCGCCCTCGCCCTGGCCGCCTGGGCCCATCGTGCTCCATGGTTGGCGGAGTCCCTCGTGCGGTGCGTGGTGCGCGGTCCCGGTCCGCTTGCCCCGCCAACGCGGACCCGGAGCACCATGCAGGCCTTGGTGGCGGCGATGATCGTCGGGACGATCGCCTTCCTCGCCAGCACGCCGATCGTGCTGCACCACTTCGGGTCGATCACGCCGCTGGTCGTGCCGGGCTCGATCGTGGCCGCACCGCTCTCCACGGCGATCGTCACGCTCTGCACGATCGGCCTGGTGGCCAGCGCCGTGAGCGTCGGGTTGGCTTCATGGATCACGGTGCCTGCAGGCTGGTGCGCCGCCGCCTTCGCCATCCTCGCCGATGGACTGGCCTCGTTCACGGCAGCAGCGTGGAGCGTCGAACCCATCCACGGCCTGGCCTGCACCGGTGCACTCGCATGCCTCGTCCTCGCGATGCGACGGATCCGTGCCGTACGAGGACCAACGACGGCTCCATGGCTGGCTCCTCCGCTCCTCGCCCTCGTGTGGTGGGCCTGGCCCGGGCGCTTCGACCTGCGCGTGACCGTGCTCGATGTGGGCAATGGTTCAGCCTGGGTCGTGGAGCACGGCGACGAAGCCTTCCTCGTCGACGCCGGCAGCCTCGACGCACCGGACGTCGGTGCACGCGCGATCCTCCCGGCCCTGCGATCCCTCGGCATCGGCCGACTGTCCGCGATGTCGCTCTCCCATGCCGACCTCGATCACCTCAACGGCATGCCTGCGATCCTCGAACGCCTGCCGGTGGATCGTCTGTGGACGACGCGTGCCGTGATCGAAGGCGCCTGCGACGGCACGCCGTCGGCGCGTGTGCTCGACGCCGCGGGCGCCGTGGGCGCTCGACCCATCGGCATCGAGTGTGGTGACGCCATGACGATCGGTGCAGGTACGTGGTCGGCGCTGCACCCGGCGGCCGACACCCGACCGTTTCCACGCAACGAATCGAGCCTCGTGTGGTTCGTGCGCGTGGGTCACGCGACGCTGCTGCTCACCGGCGACGTCGAGGAGCAGGGGGCCCGGCGGGTGCACGCCGCGATCGAAGCCCACACACGACCCGGCGACCTGATGCTCGTCGAACTTCCCCATCATGGCAGTTTCAGGCCGGGCGTCGCCACGTTGCTCGAGCGCCTGCGGCCGGCATGGATCGGTCAGAGCACCGGTCCGGCCCGGATCACGCGTGATCGTTGGGCGTTCCTCGACGCCACCACCTTGCGCAGCGTGACCGCACGCGATGGTGCGGTGCGCGTCACGATCGATGGGGCATCGATGCGCGTCGAGCGGTGGGACCACGGGTGGAAGACGGTGCCGGAAGCCATCAAGGCGCTGCGCTGACCTGCACGAGATCGACCACCTCGACCATGCACCCAACGGGGCCGGCCTTGCCCGGTACGAGCTCCAGATCCACGGCACCCGGCTTCACGTCGACGCGGAACGAGCGGACATCAGAGCGGGCCTCGATCCGTGCAAGCTCCACACCTGCCTGGCGCAGGACGAGCGCGTGGTCGCCGATCGCACGGACACGATCAGGGATGATCACCCTGCCGATCAACGCTCCGGCGGACGTGATGGGGATCGACCATCGTCCGGGCCCGCGCAGGATGGCCTCCATCGAACCCAGGCGGGCCGGTCCGAGCACCTCCGTTCCTGGATCCGTGCCGGGCACGATGCCGGGCGGCGCCGCAGCCTGCCGGATCGACAGGCCGTCGATCGACAGGGCCGGGGTCGCCACGCCGAGCACCTCGTCGACGCGGAGCCTGAGCAGGAACACGCCACCCGATGGTGATGGCACCTTCATCCGCAGCAGGGTCCCATCACGCTCGATCGACTCCACATCGATGATCGATCCGTCGTCGATCCAGACCCTGAGCACCCTCGGCACGGGGCGGGCTTCACCCGCCTGCACGAACTGGATGCTGGCCACCAGGTCGTCGGTGATCGTGCGTTGCCCGGCATCCGT
>JBEGNG010000035.1:0-10182 GCA_041182645.1 Planctomycetota bacterium | reverse complement strand
ATGGCGCCGGCGAACATCTGCGTCTGGGCGCGCCGCGCCAGGAGCTCCTGCTCGGTCTTCACGGCACGCTTGGGTGCGCCGCATGCGGCGAGGAGCAGGGGGATCGTCAGCAGGACAGCGATGCGGATGCGAAGGGTGGACATGGAATCGGGGCGGCCGGATTTGAACCGACGACTTCTTGCTCCCAAAGCAAGCGCTCTACCAAACTGAGCTACGCCCCGAGGGCTTGCCAGTGTAGCCGCCGGGCCATGAGGCCCACGGAATCGGGCCTCTCCGGCGGAACCCGTTATCGCGTCCGGATCCAGGCGGTGCAGGCAGGATCGAGCGCCGGCCGGTCGGAGCGGAACGGTCCGATCGGTAGTCAGTCCGCGTCCATCGATGAGGTTGGCGCGGGTCGGGTTGTTCGACCATGCGTAGCGGACGGCGACCGGATCGGCGACGTCGGGGCTCCAGACGAACACGCCCTCTGGTTCGAGCCGTGCCGAGGCCCAGACGAACCGACCATCGGCGCCCGCCAAGGCGAACCCGTCGGGTGCTGCACCACCTCGAGTCGAGAGCGCGCCGCCGAGTCCATCGAAGCTGACCTTGATCCCGCGTCGGCTCGCACCATCGATCGATGCGCTCGTCGGCGAGCACGACACGCGGGGCCCCGCACCCGGGTGCGGGGTTCGTCCGTACGCGGCGTCGAGTGCCCACATCGCCAGACGGCGTCCGACCTCGCGCTTGTTGCGAGGGTGGATGTCGTCGGCGTCACCGACATCGATGGTCACCGCGAGACCGACCTTCGGGTCCCGCTGCGCCGCCTCGAGTTGCGCATCGCGCAGGAACGCCCAGCCACCCTGCGCGGGTTCATCGCTGGGCTTCATGAACGCCGCCAGCTGCACGACACCGAAGGGCATCTGGGGTCGATCGAACGCCCGACGCCAGCTCGACACGAGCGCCGGCAGCAGCGTGCGGTAGGCCTCCGCCTCGCCGGCGTTGCTCTCGCCCTGGTACCAGATCGCGCCCCGGATCCCGAAGGGGACGAAGGGTGCGATCATCGCGTTGTACATGCCGGCGAAACGCTGGTCGCGCTCGCCCGCCTTGGCGGGGTCGCCTGCGGCGGCCTCGTCGGCGCGCGCGAGCGCATCGCGGGTCACGGGGCAGCTCGAGAGCGTTCCCGCGTCGATCCACGGTTCGATCCGCGTACCGCCCCAGTTGATGTCGAGCAGGCCGATCGGCACGCCGCCGAGTGCATCCTGCAGTTCGGTCGCCATGGACCAGCCGACGGCCGTGACGTCGCCGACGGTCCCGGGCGTGCAGGTGCGCCAGGCGGCCTGAGCCGTGAAGGCAGGTGCGCCCGCGAGCGTGTGCGGCACCTTGATCACACGGATCGTCGTGCGTGCGGCTGCACGCGTGCGCTCGGCATCCGGATCGCTGCTGCCGTTGACGGTCCATTCCATGTTGCTCTGACCGCCGCAGAGCCAGACCTCACCCACGAGGACGTCGTTGATCGCCCGTTCATCGCCATCGCCGGTGATGTGCAGCGTGCGGGGGTCGGTGCTCGCCGCCTCGGCCGGCAGCTGCACCCTCCAGGCGCCGTCGCTGCCGGTCGTCGACTGCTGCGGATCGCCATCGCCGAGCCGCACGCTCACGATCGCTCCGGGCGTGGCCCGCCCCCAGACCACGATCGGCCGCTCGCGCTGCAGCACCATGTGGTCGGTGAACACGGCGGGAAGGTCGAGCCCCGTGAGTGCTGCAAGCAACAGGATGGTGTGCATGGCGGCAGGCTACGCGCCGGTCGGCCGCCGTGTGCCCGGTCCACGGGTCGCGGAGCACCGGGCATGTCGAACGTCGGCACGGTCGATGCGTGACCGCCGTCGCGGCCCCCGAGGCGTCAGCGCACGGCCGTGTCGTCTGCAGCCTCGTTCGTCTCGCGCATGCCCTCGGCCTGGCCCGCATGCGGGTCATCCTCGGTGAGCCCCCGCAGCCCCCGCAGCGTCGGGAACCGCGCGGCGATCATGCCGACGACCACGAGCGTGCCGATGCCGCCGGACACGACGCTGAAGACCGGTCCCATCCACCGGGCCACGAGTCCGCTCTCGAAGCTGCCGAGCTCGTTGCTGCACTCGATGAACATGGTGTTCACCGCACTCACGCGGCCGCGGAGTTCATTGGGCGTGCGCGTCTGCACGAGCATGTGTCGGATCGTGACGCTCACCGCATCGAGCGCGCCGCTCGTGACGAGCGCGAGGGCCGCGATCCAGAAGCTGGTGGACAGGCCGAACACGATCATGCAGGCCCCGAAGCCCGCGACGCTCCAGAGGAGCGCAGGCCCCGCGCGGCGGATCGGCGGCCTCGACGCGAGGTACGCCGCCATGACCAGCGCACCGACGTAGGGCGCGGCCTTCAGGACGCCGAAGGCGAACCCCTTCTGGCCGATGTGCAGGATCTCGTCGGCGTACATCGGCAGCAGGGCGGTCGCCCCGCCGAAGAGGACGGCGAGCAGGTCGAGCAGCAGTGCACCGAAGACCACGCGCTCGCCGACGATGAAGCGGGCACCGGCCACCAGCGACCTGAGCGTGAGCCCATCGGTCGCGCGCGGCGCCGGCTCGGGCCGCAGGAAGGGCGCCACGATGGCGAGGGATGCGGTCAGTCCTGCTGCGACCACGTAGAGCTGCCAGGTCGAGCCCAGCCGGTCGATCGCGATGCCGGTGGCGATCGGTCCGCTGATCGCGGCGGCCTGGAAGAAGCCGCTGTTCCAGTTGACGGCGTTCTCGAGGTTGCGGCGCGGCACGAGCAGCGGCAGCAGCGACCCGCGCGCAGGGCCGGCGAACGCGCGCACGCAGCCGCTGAGGACGAGCAGGGCGTAGAACTGCCAGACCGGCGCGTCACGCAGGTCGAGCCAGGCGAACGCGGCGCACAACGCCGCGAAGCAGGCCTGGCAGACCATGATGATCCGGGTCCGCTCGAACCGATCGGCGGCGTGGCCGGCGACGAGCGCCAGCAGCACCACGGGAAGTGCGCGACAGAGCCCGGTGATCCCCAGCGCGAGCGGATCGTGGGTGCGCTCCCAGACATCCCAGAGCACGGCGGTCGTGAGCACGTGCAGGCCCAGGCTGTTGAGCATGAAACCGGCCGCGAAGCGCCTGTAGTTGGCGTGCTGCAGGGCCTGGAACGCATCGTGCGGCATGGGGCGGCACCGAGCCTACGGCCACGGCGCCTGACCGAAGGTTAGCATTGTGAACATGGACGCAACGGACCTGCGCCTGGCCTGTGCACGATGCATGTGCGTGGGGTTCCATGGGCACCACGTCGACGATGCCTTGGCCGACATGCTCGACCGTGGTGTGGGGGGAGTGATCCTCTTCGCCCGCAACGTCGGGTCGCGCGACCAGGTGCGCGAACTCTGCCTCGACATCAAGCGCCGCGCGCGCGGACTCGTCTACATCGGCGTCGACCAGGAAGGCGGCCGCGTGCAGCGGCTCGTGGACGGCTTCACCGCCATTCCCCCCATGCGCGACGTGGGACGGGAAGGCCCGGCGATGGCCGGTCGCTGGGGGCGCGCGATCGCCCGTGAGTTGCGCAGCGTGCACATCGACCTCGACTTCGCGCCGGTCGTCGACGTCGACAGCAATCCGGCGAATCCGGTGATCGGCGAGCGTTCCTTCGGGACCGATCCCGGCACCGTCTCGGCGTGTGCGGTCGAGTTCATCCAGATGATGCAGCTCATGGGCGTCGGGGCGTGCGCCAAGCACTTCCCCGGCCACGGCGACACGAACAAGGACAGCCACCACGACCTTCCCATCCTGCCGCACACGATGGAGCGGCTCGGGCTCACGGAGCTGCCGCCCTTCGCCGCCTCGATCCAGGCCGGCGTCGCCAGCATCATGACGGCGCACGTGCTGTTCGAGGCACTCGATCCAAGTGTGCCGGCCACGCTGAGCCGCCGCGTGGTGCAGGGGATGCTGCGTGACGAACTCGGCTACGACGGCATGGTCTTCACCGATGACCTCGAGATGAAGGCCGTCGCCGATCGATGGCCGCTCGGCGAGGCTGCGGTGCTGGCGCTCGGCGCAGGCGTCGACGTGGCGCTCGTCTGCCACGAGCACGCGCGGCAGGTCGAGGTGCACGAAACGCTCGTCCGTGCCGCCGAGGCCGGAACGCTCCCGCCGGAACGCGTGCACGAGGCCGCACGGCGCGTGCGGCGCTTCATGCAGCGCTTCGTGCGCTGAGGATCCATGGCGCCCGGAGCGCCCTGCGCGTCAGTCCACCCGACGGTCCCACGCCAGCAGCCGCAGCGCGTTGAAGGCGACCACCACGGTGCTGCCCTCGTGCAGCACGACCGCACCGCCGAGGCCGATGCCGCCGAACGCGGCGAGCGGCACGAGCACGGCGATCACGCCCATCGCGATCACCACGTTCTGCGTGATGGTGCGGCGTGCGGCCCGGGCCAGGCCGATCGCCCAGGGCAGCCGCGCCAGGTCATCGCCCATGAGCGCGACGTCGGCGGCCTCGAGCGCGACGTCGCTGCCGCGTGCACCCATGGCGATCCCGAGGTCGGCCGAGGCCAGCGCGGGCGCGTCGTTGATGCCGTCGCCGACCATCGCGGTGGGGCCGACCGAACGCAGCGCGCGCACGCGCTCGATCTTCTGCTCGGGCATGAGTCCCGCGGCGATCTCGGTGATGCCCACCGCCGCACCGATGCGCGCCGCCACGGCGGGCGCATCGCCGGTCAGCATGGCGATGCGATGGATCCCGGCCCGGCCGAGCCCGGCCATGACGGCGGCTGCGCCTTCGCGCGGCAGGTCCTCGAAGGCGAGCAAGGCCAGGATGCGCCCGTCCTCGACGACCAGCGCGACCGCCTGGCCGTCGGTGCGGTGGGCCTCGATCGATGCCTCGACCTCCGCGGGCATCGGCATGCCGTCGACGATGCGCGGTGAACCGAGCGCACAGGCACGACCGTCGATCGCTGCGCGCACGCCCGTACCCGGGACATCGGTGACCTGCACGGCTTCGAGCCGCGCGACCCCCGCGGAAGCCGCTGCCGCGCGGACCGCATGGGCGTAGGGGTGCGAGCTGTGCCGATCGAGCGCTTCCGCGATCGCCAGGGCACGCTCGCGCGAGGCACCGCCGAAGCACTCCATCCCGCGCACCGACGCACGCCCCGTGGTCAGCGTCCCGGTCTTGTCGAACGCCATGCAGCGCAGCGAGCCGAGCGTTTCCAGGTGTGCACCGCCCTTCACCAGCACGCCGCCGCGCGCAGCCCGCGCGATGCCCGCCAGCACCGCGCTCGGGGTGCTGATCGCCAAGGCGCACGGGCTGGCACCGATGAGGACCGCCATGCCCCGCAGGAAGGCATCATCGAAGCCCGAGCCCGTGAGCATCATGCCGCCGATGACCGCCGGCACGGCGACGAGCACCACCGGCGTGTAGATGCGCGTGAAGCGCGCGGTGATCCGCTGGGCGACGCCACGGTTGGCCTGGCCCTCCTCGACCAGGCGCGCCATGCGGGCCATCATCGTCTCGCCGGCCGCGCGCGCCGCACGGACGCGAAGCAGGCCCTCGCCGTTCAGCGTTCCCGCGAAGCACTCATCGCCGGGTTCCTTGCGCACCGGCACGCTCTCGCCGGTCATGGGGCTCTGGTCCACGCTGCTCACGCCCTCGACGACCGCCCCGTCGATCGGGAACCGCTCGCCCGGCCGAACGATCACCACGTCACCGATCGCGAGTGCCGCGACGGCCACGCGCTCCTCGACCCCGTCGCGCACGCGCGTGGCCTCGGTCGGGGCGAGTTCGGCCAGCGCCGAGATCGCGCTCGACGCACGCTCGGTCGCCAGGCCCTCGAGCCCATGGCTGAGCGAGAAGAGGAAGAGCAGCACGCCGGCCTCGGTCCACTGCCCGATCGCGCATGCGCCGATCGCGGCGACCACCATCAGGACATCGATGTCCAGCTTGAGCGAGGCCACCTGGCGCAGCGAGATCCGCGTGGGGTGCCATCCGGCGATCACGCACGCGGCGGCCGAGAGCATCCACGCCCACGAGGGTTCATCGGCCATGCTGAGGCCGAGGACCCAGTGCGTGACCAGCAGAAGGCCCGCGACCAACGACAGACGCACGTCACGGTCGGCGATCATCGCGCGCAGGAACGACGCGTGCCGGGTGGTGGCCGGCCGGGCGTGGCTGCAGCACTGCCCGTCGCTCACAGGGGCGTCTTCACGCCGAAGGCGCGCAGGGCACACCAGCCGATCAGGCCCTCGAGGATCATGAACTGGCCCGCCAGGATCAGCGACACGCCGACGATCCAAGGCCATGTGCCGTCCACCATGCCGATGAACCGCATGGCCACGAGGAAGAGCCCGGGCGCCTCGACGAGCGCGCCTGCGATGATCCGCGCCTTGCGCCCGCGGTGGTCGATGTTGCACGTCACGGCGCGGCCTCCACCTGGGCCATGGCCTTCGACTGGATCTCATCGACGATCATGGACATGACTGCGCGATCCTCCTCGCTGAAGCGGGGCTGCGCCATGTACTCGGTGACCTTCTGCGCCAGCGGAGCGATGCCGCCCCAGATGGCGTCGTAGGCCGCGCGGTTCTCGGGTGTTGGATCCTGGCGCGACTTCTTGCGCGCGATGCCGGCCTTCACCATCAGGTCAGCCTGCTTCTGCACGATGCCGCGGAAGTCGTTCCAACGGGGTTCGCGGGTGCGGGCGCGCAGAGCGGCCGTCGCGGGATCCTCGGCTGCGCCGGATGCACCACCACCCGCAGCGGGCCCGCCACCTGCCGCACCTGCCGGCATGTCACTGGTCAGCGTCTGGCCTTCGGGTGCAGGGGCCTGCGGTTGGTCGGGTTCACCGACGGTCGACGCCGGTGCGGCATTGGGATCACGCCGCATCTTGGCGCCGCCTGCCGCGCCGTTGGACGTTGTGCCGCCCTCGCCCTGCGCCGCACCGGTCGTGCCCCCGGTGGAGGAACCACCCATGGCGATGTCGGAGGTCCCGGCCTTCGAGCCAGAGGATGCTGGAGAGCCTGCGTTGGTTCCGGGAACGCCCGCGGGTGCCGGCGGCGGCGGAGTGGGATCGTCGCTGCAGGCCGCGACGAGGAGCACGGTCAGGACCAGGTGGCGCTTCATGCGGGCCATTCTAGGGTCAAGGCCGGGTTTCCCGCGATGGTCGCGCTAGGATCCCTGCATGCGCAAGTCCAAGGCTCCGCGTGCCTTCTCGCTGACCGAGCTCCTCGTCGTCGTCGCGATCCTGGCACTGCTCATCGCACTGCTCATCACCGGCATCTCGGCCGTGCAGCGGACCGGGCGGGTCACCAAGTGCCTGAGCAACCAGCGCCAGATCGCCCTGGCGGTCTCGAGCTACGCCAGCAGCAACGCAGGCCGGCTGGTCAACCCCCGCACCTCGTCGCCCGGAACGGCCAGCCTCACGCCCCCGGGCTGCCCGGCCATTTCGTACCCGACCGGAACCAGCAACAACGACTTCCACTCCTGGACGGCCTCGTTCGCGCCGAACATGAACGGCAACACGGAGCTCGAGGCCGCCATCACCAAGGGTGCCCTGTACCCATACGTGGGCTCCGTGCCGGTCTACAAGAGCCCGCTCGACCCCGGGAGCCGCCTGCGCAGCTACTCGCTCAGCGCGTTCATCGGGTGTCACGTGCCCGACGAGTACTCGGGCTACATCTCGTGGGAGCAGTTCTACGAGCCGGAGAACTGCCAGAACCTGAACACCACGGCGCTGTCTCGGATCCAGCAGCCCTCGAAGACCATCGCCTGCATCACGGAGGACGACAACGACGGCTTCAACTTCAACAACCAAGGCTGGATCATCGACCCGACGAACTCGAACTGGATCGACTGGCCGGCGTTCTGGGATCCACTGAACGTCACCTATGCCATGGTCGACGGCAGCACCGAGCGGTACGAGATGTCGCGGCCCGAGCTGCCGGGCCTGATCCAGACCTTCGGCCACTGGTACTTCGAAGCGCCCGTGAATGGGACCGGCTGGCGCGCACGCCGCGACTGGTACCACTTCCGGACTCGCTGCCTGCCGGGCAACATTCCCAACCCGACGCCCTGACCCACGCGGCTCCGCCTGGCGCCGGCATGGCGTTCGGAGCGGTCGTGACGGCATGAACCAACGAAGACGGGGCGCACCCGGTGGTGCGCCCCGTTCACTGTCTCGACTGTCCCGCCCGAGCGCCTGGTGGGTCATGCGCCCACACGCTGCCCGGTGGCAGAGCGCTCAGGGCGTGCTGCCGAACGCGGCGAGGACGATGGCCAGGTCCATGCCGTCGACGGTGCCGTCGAAGTTGCAGTCGCTGGTGGGCGAGTACTCCAGGCCCCACCAACCGAGGACGATGCTCGCATCGGAACCGTTGACGACGCCGTTCAGGTTCACGTCGCCGGCCGCGATCTCGCAGGAGTCGGGCTTGCCATCGCCATCGATGTCGTCGGCCGTCCCGGACGCGATGTCGGTCGCGTCGTCGATGCCGTTGTCGTTGCAGTCGGTGATGCTTCCGAGCGCGGGCGCGGTCTGCTCGGCCTGGTTGGCTTCCGAGGTCAGGTCATCGGCGACGACCCAGGTGTTCGTGCTGGTCTTGGCGAGCACCTTCACCTCGACGATGTCGGTGGAGACTTCCTCGACGACGACCTTCTTGGTGGCGGTCTGGCCCTTCACGACGCCGTCGGCGAGGCAGAGCCCCGTCATGAGCCCGGTGGCGACGATGGCACAGGCGATCTGAACGATGTTCATGGGATTTCCCTTCTTGGAATGTGGAACGGTCCGGCCGGACGCACCATGCATCGGCATGGGTCGGCTCGGACCTTGCGCTTCGCGCCAGTCGGGCGATGGATTCATGCAGGCGCGAAATCAACCGTCCTGCGCGGTCAGGTGGTTGGCCCAGGCATGGCACCGTGGCCCGGCAGCGGCCGCTCCGGGGGTGCCGCGGCCGCACGACGCTCGGCCCAGCCCTTCGGATGCTGCCTCAGAACGCCGCGTTGCGCGGCGTGCGCGGGAAGGGGATCACGTCGCGGATGTTGGCCATGCCGGTGGCGTAGATGATCGTGCGCTCGAACCCGAGCCCGAAGCCCGCGTGCGGCACGGTGCCGTACCGCCGCAGATCCCGGTACCACCAGTAGGCGCTCTTCTCCAGGTGCATCTCGTCCATGCGGGCGTCCAGCACGTCGAGCCGCTCCTCGCGCTGGCTGCCGCCGACGATCTCGCCGATGCCCGGCGCCAGGATG
The DNA here is from genome assembly GCA_041182645.1 of Planctomycetota bacterium. GTDB lineage: Bacteria > Planctomycetota > Phycisphaerae > Phycisphaerales > SM1A02 > SYIB01. Next base: position 954 of record JBEGNG010000035.1, on the reverse strand, counting down.
TCCATGGCGGCGACCGTGCGGCCGTCGTCGTTCAGGCGCATGTAGAAGGCCTTGATCCCCTTGGGATAGTTCATGAGTACGACCGGGCGCCCGACGAGCGTCTCGGTCAGGTAGCGCTCGTGCTCGCTCTGCAGGTCCATGCCCCACTCGACCGGGTACTCGAACTTCACGCCCTTTGACTCGGCGGCCTGCAGGTGCTTGATCCCATCGGTGTAGTCCATGCGTTCGAAGCTGGCCTTGACCAGCGACTCGAGCCGCTCGATGCACCCCTTGTCGATGCGCTCTGCGAAGAACCTGAGGTCATCCTGGCGTTCCTGCAGCAGGTCGGTGAAGATCGACTTCAGCAGGTCCTCGGCGAGCTGCGCATCCGTCGCCAGGTCGGCGAACGCGATCTCGGGCTCGATCATCCAGAACTCGGCCAGGTGGCGGCTGGTGTTGCTGTTCTCGGCACGGAACGTGGGGCCGAACGTGTAGACGCGGCTGAGTGCGCACGCGTAGGTCTCGACGTTGAGCTGGCCGCTGACGGTCAGGTTGGTCTCGCGGCCGAAGAAGTCCTGGTCGTGGTCGACCTTGCCGTCGGGCGTGCGCGGCGGGTTCAGCTGGTCGAGCGTGCTCACGCGGAACATCTGGCCGGCGCCCTCGCAGTCGCTGCCGGTGATGATCGGCGTGTGCACCCAGTAGAAGTCACGCGCGTGGAAGAAGCGGTGCACCGCCTGGGCCAGGCAGTGCCGCACGCGCGCCACGGCGCCGAAGGTGTTCGTTCGCACGCGCAGGTGGGCCTGCTCGCGCAGGTACTCGAAGCTGTGTTGCTTCGGTTGGATCGGATATGTGTCCGGATCCTCGACCCATCCGACCACCTCGATCGACTCGGCCTGCAGCTCGAGGGCCTGTCCCTTGCCCTGGCTGGGCACGAGTTCGCCGCGGCAGATCACACCGAGCACCCGGCGGTCAGTC
>JBEGNG010000034.1:0-10156 GCA_041182645.1 Planctomycetota bacterium | reverse complement strand
CGGTCGAGCCATCGCACCGTCCGGGCGTTCGCCTCCTCCACGCGGCGCCGGTAGGCGGCGTCATCGAGGTGCGCCCGCGCGGGCGGGCAGTCGTCGAAGGCCATGATGATGTCCGCACCGAGGGCGTTCTGCACCGCCATGCTCTCTTCGGGCCCCAGACGCACCTTCGAACCGTCGACGAACGAGCGGAACGTGACGCCATCCTCGTCGAGCGCGTTGATGTCGCTCATGCTGAAGGCCTGGTAGCCGCCTGAGTCGGTGAGGATCGGACCCTCCCACCGCATGAAGCGGTGGCTGCCTCCGAATCCCCGCACGCGCTCGTGGCCGGGGCGCAGCATGAGGTGGAACGCGTTGTTCAGGATGATCTGGCTGTTGGTCGAGCGCACCTGCGCGGGCGTGAGACCCTTCATCACACCCGCAGTGGCGACCGGCATGAAGGCAGGCGTGTCGAAACTGCCGTGCGGCGTGTGCACGCGGCCGAGTCGCGCGGCATTCGTCGTGGTGCCACCCAGGCGTTCGTACCGGATCGGCACGTCAGTCGTCCCGGCTCGCGCGGCTCAGGGTCGCGCGCTCCTGGCGCGTGAGCGAACCGATCCCTTGCGCCTGGATCTTCGCGAGGATCCGGTCGATCTCCGCGTTGTCGGGAGCCTGCCGGCGGGCGCGTCGTGCCGCGCCGCTGCGGCTCGTCGGGTCCACGCGACCGAGGAAGTCGAAGAACCCGTGCAGGTGGTGCGTGTTCCCGATGAAGTACCAGCCGGCGATCGCGCCGCCCAGGTGGGCAGCCTCGCCGCCGGCGTTGTTGCCTGCACGCACGATCGTCCAGATCGCCCACGCGAGCAGCAGGATGGCGAGCGTGCGCAGCTTCATGGGGATCACGAAGAAGAGCAGCACCTGGGTGTTGGGCGCCAGTCGCGCGGCGGCGAACATGATGCCGAAGATGCCTGCGCTCGCACCGACGAGCGGCGTGGTGGGGTCGTTGAAGAGGAACCCGGGGATCGCCTTGACCTGCAGCAGCGTCAGCGCCCATCCACCCAGGTTCAGCGTGAGGTACATCAGGGCGCCGAAGATCCCGCAGAGCAGGTAGAAGGCGAGGTAGCGCTTCGCCCCCAGGTAGCGCTCGATGACGCCCCCGAAGAAGAAGAGCCCGAGCATGTTGAAGATCAGGTGGTTCGCGTCGGCGTGCACGAACTGGAAGCCGATGATCCGCCAGAACTCGAGGCCGGTCCACCCGAAGAACGGCTGCTCGACGATCAGGGCCTTCGCCGTCGAGAAGTAGAGCCAGCTGTTGAGGAGCGGCATCAGCTGGTAGCTGATCGTGCCGACCTGGGTCTTCGTGCCTTGCAGCAGGATCGGCGCGTCGCCGCCCATGGCGGGCATGGTGCGCTCGACGAACTGGCCGCTCGGCAGGCGCTCGACGCGCGTCTGCGAGACCGGCTCGGTGAACGTGACCGACTTGCCGTTCAGGTCCTTGGGACTGATGCCCGGCTCGACGCTGACCGCCAGGGGCACCATGCGCGGCGGGAGGAATCCGTCGACCACGAACACCGCCACGCAGGCGACGATGATCCAGGCCGTCACGCTGAGGGTGGCGAGCGCACCCATGCCGCCCCGCGGCTCGGCCGGATCACGCCAACGACGGGACTCAACGCCCATGGTTGCCGCCCCCCGCCGCCCTCCAGAGGTGGAAGGCGGCGATCGACTTGCCGTCCTTGATGCGGCCGCTGGCGATGCGGCGGGCGACCTCGTCGGGATGCACGAGCTCGACCTCGATCTGCTCGTCGGCCTCGAGCGCCTGCTCGCACGGCGTCAGGGCGGTGGCCTCGTACAGGTGCATGAGTTCGTCGCAGAAGCCCGGCGAGGTCAGGTACGCGCCGAGGCGGCGAAGGGCGCCCGCGCGGTAGCCGCACTCCTCCTCGAGCTCGCGGCCGGCGGCGGGCTCGGGATCCTCCCCCTGCTCGAGCTTGCCCGCGCAGAACTCCTCGAGCCACTCGCCCACGGCGATGCGGTAGTTGCGGATCATGACGAGCCGTCCGTCATCCAGCACGGGCACCACGGTGACGGCACCGGGATGGCGGACGACGTGGCGGTCGAGCATGCGGCCGTCGCGTGCCTGGACCTGCAGGCACTCGATGCGCAGGAAGCCTGCCTGGTGGACGATTCGACCGGTCACTCGTGCTCCTTCCGGGGGGGTCGCCCATGATAGGGTTCCGCCGTGGACGCGTCGCCGACCAACGAACCGCTGATCCGAGTCGCACGGCTGCGCAAGCGGTTCGGCCGCCTGCAGGTGCTCAAGGGCGTCGACGTGTCGTTCGCCCGCGGACAGACCACGGTCGTGCTCGGGCCGAGCGGCTGCGGCAAGAGCGTGCTGCTGAAGCACCTGGTCGGCCTGCTGCGTCCGGACGGGGGCGAGGTCTGGTTCGACGGCCACCGCGTCGACCGGATGCGCGAGGCGGACCTGGGGCTCGTCCGCCGCCAGATCGGCTTCCTCTTCCAGATGAGCGCGCTCTTCGACTCGCTGAGCGTCGCCGACAACCTGGCGTTCCCCCTGCGCGAGCACGGCGTGACCGACGAAGCCGTCGTGCAGGCGCGGATCCAGCGCGTGGCGACGATGGTCGGGCTGGCCTCGACGCTGCAGCAGATGCCGGCGGAACTCTCCGGCGGCCAGCGCAAGCGCATCGCGCTCGCGCGGGCGATCGTGCTCGACCCGAAGGTCGTGCTCTACGACGAGCCCACGACCGGCCTCGACCCCATCCGTTCCGACATCATCAACGAGCTCATCCTGAAGCTCAAGCGCGAACTGCGCATCACCGGCATCGTGGTGACGCATGACCTGCAGTCGGCCTTCAAGGTCGGCGACCGCTTCATCCTCATGCACGAGGGCAGCGTCCGGTTCGACGGTTCGGCCGACGAGCTGCGCGCGTGCACCGACCCCGTGGTGCACCGGTTCCTGCAGGGCGAGGCATCGCCCGAGGAGCTGGCGGAGATCCGCGGCGAGGCCGCCCCTACACTGCCGACCCCATGAAGGACTCGACGCGCAACTTCGTCACCGGGCTGGTGAGCATCGGCGCCATCGGCGTGCTGGTCGCGCTGCTGCTGATGTTCGGGGAGCTGCGGTGGCTGATCCAGCCCTCGTACCGGATCACGGTCGCGGCCAACATCGGTGCGGGGCTGCGCAACGGCTCGCAGGTCATGCTCAACGGCGTCCCGATCGGCCAGGTGGTGTCGGTGCGCGTGCTTCCTTCGGAGGAGCCGCCGGTTCGCGTCGAGGCCGACATCGACGCCGAGATCGACCTGCCGCAGGCGTGCGAGGTCTCGAGCGAGAGCGGCCTGATCGGCGGCGGGTCACGCCTCAACTTCCGCATGCCCGAGGACCCGGCGTCGCGCACCGCGATGGCCCCGCGCGACGGGACCTTCGTCGCGACGGCGACCTTCATGACCTTCGAGGACCGCATCGCCTCGATCGTGAGCGAGGACTTCACCGAGCTCGCGCGCAACCTCAACGAGCTCGTCGCGCCGCTCAAGGGCAGCCCCGACGATCCGGCCAACGAGGGCTCGATCCGCACCAGCGTCACGCGCCTGAACCGCATGCTCGCCTCGGCCGAGGCGGCCTTCGACGGCGCGAACACCTGGCTCAACGACGAACAGCTGCGGACCGATGCCAAGAGCGCCGTGTGGAAGGCCAGCCAGCTGATCGACCAGGCGAGCGCCGCGATGGAAGCCGTCGCCGGCGCCGCGAAGGGCGTCGAGGGCCAGGCGACGACGCTGGCGGCGGACCTGCGACCGGTCATCGAGCGCATGCGCCAGACGCTCGAGAACGTGCAGGCGATCAGCGAGAAGGTCAACGCGGGCGAAGGCACCGTCGGCCAGCTCGTGAACAATCCCGACCTGTACCGCTCGCTCGAGGATGCGGGACGCCGGCTCGCCGCGACGCTCGCCGAGGTCGAACTGCTCGTCAAGAAGGTCAAGGACGAAGGCCTGCGGCTGGAATGGTGAGCGCCCTCGCGTCACGCACCGCGCCGCACCGGCGCCGGTGAACGAACCCCGGAAACGACAACGCGGGGCCGTACTGCACGGCCCCGCGTCCCTTGTCTCCGTCCGGAGGCGGATCAGCCCGCGCCGCCGAGCACGACGACCTCGACGCGACGGCTGCGCGCCTTGGTGTCGGCCGGCTTGTCCGGTCCCCACGAGCTGAGCTTGATGGCATCCTTCGGCAGGCCCTTGGCGATCAGGTACTCGCGCACGGCGTAGGCGCGCTCGAAGCCGAGGTGGTAGTTGGTGGCGAAACGGTCCTTCGTGGCCTTGATCGGATCGGTGTCGGTGAAGCCCACCACGTCGAGCGACCGGCCGGCGTGCGACTCCTTGATGATCGTGACGATGCGGTCGAGGCTGCGCTTCGACGCGGCCTTGAGCGTGCTCTTGCCGCTGTCGAAGAGCACGTCGCCCTCGATCACGACGTGGATGTCGTCGCCGACCTTCTCGGCGCTCACGCCCTCGATGCCGTTGAACTCCTCGGCAGCGCCTTCGCTCACCGGGGCGGCCGCCACCGGTGCGCGCGCGAGCTCGGCTGCGGCCTGCTCGGCGGTGCGTGCGCGCTGCTCGGCGGCGCGACGCGCTTCCTCGCTCTCTTCCAACGCACGGCTGCGGTCATCGAGCTGCGCCTTGAGCGCATCGATCTCGCTGGTGCTGGCCTGCTTCTGCGTGCCCTCGCAGCCGACCATCGTCAGCAGCGACACGGCGATCCCCGTCATCATGAACTTCGTCATCCTTGACTCCTCTGCGGTTGGCGGCGCCACGAGGCGCCGGGGCATCCTGCCCGCGCGCATGGTAATCGCCTTGGATAACAGGTCAAGGACCTTCGACGATCCCCGGAAACGCCACCCGGCCGAGGTCGACGAACCAAGGGCGGAAGTAGACCAGCAGCAGGACCGCCGCCGCAAGGTACGGGCCGTACGGGAGCTCCCGCCGCGAGCCTCGGCGCGCGGCCACCGCAAGGATGGCCATCGTGGCCAGCGCGACGAACGGCGCGATGAAGAAGGCCGAGAGCGGGACGATCCACCCGAAGGCGGCGCCCGCGCACCCGAGGATGTGCACGTCGCCGAAGCCCATCGCCTCGCGGCCGAAGGCCAGCGTGCCGGCGATGCGGATCGCCCAGATGACGCCGCCGCCGACCAGGTAGCCCATCATGCTCGCGCCCAGGGGCTCGATCCACGGCGGCGCGCCGCCGATCGAGGCACCGAGGAACGCGCCGACGAAGCCGCCCAGGATGGCCGGCGCGAGCACGACCGAGGCGTGGCCGAGTTCACGGACCGCCTCGCGCCGCGCGTGCGGGTAGTCCGCGAAGAGCTCGCCCTCGGGCACGAACTGCTCGTAGTCGTGGAACCCCGGCCGCAGCACGCCGGCCCTGAGCAGCGCGGCGAGCTTCACGACGCCCACCATGCCGCCGATCGCGGCACCGACGGCCCACATCGGCGCCTCCGGCAGCGGGGAGAGCGCGGTGCCCGGATGAGGGACCCAGCCCTGCACGGCGGCGGCGGCGAACGCGACCACCGTCGACAGCACGGGGATCGCCAGCGGGATCGTGAAGGTGCGCGCGTCGATCATCGTGATGGCGACGAGCGAACCGATGCACCAGGCCCAGGCGACGAGCATCGGCAGCGATCGGAAGAACCCCTGCTGCGCGAACCAGCCCAGCCCCGCCTCGCGTGCACGATCGGCCGCGGTTCCCCCGAAGCACTGCCACCACAGCGCGGCGAACAGGACCCCCACCGCGAGCTCGAGCAGCAGGTACTGCGGCGGGATCCGGATGCCGCAGCCGGCACAGCGGCCGCGCACGATGAACCAGCCGAGCACCGGGAGGTTCTGCCACCACGCCAGGCGCAGGCCGCAGGTCGGGCAGCGGCTCGGAGGTGCGACGACGCTCATCCCTTCCGGCCAACGCATCGCCACCACGTTGATGAAGCTGCCCGCGCAGGCGCCCATGCAGAACGCGAACGCCGCGCCGATCGCGGTCATGCCATGCAGGAGGACCCAATCCGGCAAGGGATCCATGGCGGATTCAGCGATCCCCCGCCGACAGCCGCCCGATCTCGTCCTCGGCATCCTTCAGGAGCGCGCGGCAGTGCTTCACGAGCGCGGCGCCGCGACGGTAGTCGTCGAGGCTCTCCTTCAGGCCGGCCTGACCGGACTCCATGCGGTCGACGAGCTGCTGCAGCTGCTCCATCGCCTGCTCGAAGGTGATGGACGACAGGTCGTCGGGGGCAGTGTCCTTGGATGGCTTCGCTGGGCTCATGGGGTCTCCTCGTGCGTGGCGGTGACGGTACTGTCGATGCGCCCGTCGGCGACGATGGTGGTCAGGGATGCGCCCGGGGCCGCCTGGCCAGCCGTCCGTACCGGCTGGCCCGATGCGTCGAGCGTGATCGAGTAGCCGCGCTCGAGCACGCTCGTCGGCGAGAGCGCGATGCGCTGCCGATCCAGCAGGTCCAGGCGCGAGGCCAGGCGCTCGAGGCGTCGTGCCATCGCCTGCGCGGCGCGCCGCGACGACTCCTCGAGGCGCGTGCTCGCGCCGGCATGCCTCGTACCCGGGTGCAGGCGCGCCAGCCGGGCCTCGAGGGCCGCCAGCCTGCTCACGGCGCGCGTGGCTGCCTGACGCACGGCGAGCTGCGACCGTGAGGACCACGCGTCGACCCTCGCCCGCGCCGGCACCAGTGCGGCGGCCGGCGACTGCATCACCGGGCGGTTCATGAGCCGCTCGAGCGCCAGCGATCGGCGATCCAGCGCATCGCGCAGGGCGCGCTCGAGGTCATCCGCGCGGACGCCGATCTCCTCGAGCACCTCGGCGCGGTCGGCGAAGACGGCGGCGGCCGCGATGGACGGCGTGGCACGCGTGCCGTCGGCGGCAAGGTCGGCCAGGCTCACGTCGATCTCGTGTCCGATGCCCGTGACGACCGGCAGGCGGCTCTGCACGATCGCCTCGACGATCGCCGCCTCGTTGAACGCCCAGAGGTCCTCCTTGCTGCCGCCCCCGCGGACGAGCAGGATGCAGTCGAACGGCAGCACCGGCGCGGCGGCGTTGGCACGAGCGATCGCCGCGGCGACCTCGGTCGCGGCGCGCTCGCCCTGCACGAGCGTGGGCACCAGCGTGAGCCGGCAGGTCCTGCCCCGCTCCCGATGCACCTGCAGGACATCCTGCAGCGCCGCGGCGCCCTCGCTCGTCACGATGGCCACGTGGCGCGGCAGGCGCGGCCATGGCCGCTTGCGTGCGGCATCGAACCATCCGCGCGCACGGAAGAGCTGCTCGAGTTCACGCTTGCGTGCATCGAGGTCGCCCTGCCCCACGGGCTCCATCGACTCCGCGATGACCTGCAGCTTGCCCTGCGGCGCGTAGAACTCCATGCGCCCGCGCACGAGGACGGCCTGGCCCTCGCGGGGATCGAACGCGAGCTTCGCGACGCCGCTCGACCACATGACGAGCCCGATGGTGGCGTCCTCCTCGCGGAGCGTGGCGTAGAGGTGCTGCGTGCGGCTCACGCGGCCTAGCTCGCCGCGCACGGTGAAGGTGCCGGGGATGCCGAGCCGGATCGCCTCCTTGATGCGTCCGGCCAGCGCCGACACGCTGAGCGCGCCGGCAGCGTCGGCCGCCTCCGCGCGGTCGTCGCGGCCGGCGGCCTGGCGGAAGAGCGCGCCGTGCGCGAGGCTGGGATCGAAGGGCTTCCGTGCCACAGGGGTATGGTACGGGCCGTGTCCACGGGCGACGCCACCATCACGCTGCAGTCCGGAGTCACCGCCCTGCCGGGCGTGGCCGAGCGCGTCTCCGCGAGCCTGCGTTCGCTGGGGATCCGGACCATTGCGGACCTGGTGCGTCACCTGCCCATCCGCTACGAGCAGGATCTGGGCGAGCGCACCGCCGAGGAGGCCCGGGCCAGCGCGCGCGAGGATGGCGTCGTGGGCGAGATGAGTGCGCGCGGGATGATCACGGCGGTCCGCCACATCCCCGGTCGTCGACCCCGCGTCGAAGCCACGCTCGAGGACGAGTCCGGCTCCGTGCGCCTCGTCTGGTTCAACGCGCCATGGATCGCGCGAAGGCTCCGTCCTGGGCTGTGCGGGGTGGCCCAGGGCAAGGCCAAGAGCCGCGCCGGCTACGTCGAGATGAGCAATCCGCGCTGGCGTGACGAGGCGCCGAGCGAGGGCGCCACGCCGATCGCCGGCCGCTTGCGCCCGGTGTACGCCGCCACCGAGGACCTCTCGAGCCTCCGCATCGAGTCGTTCGTCAAGGCCGCGCTGCCGCATGCGCTGCCCCTGATCGATGACCCGGTGCGTGCGGACATCGTCTCGCGCCACGGCCTGCCGACGCTCGGCGAGGCGTACCGCATGGTGCACCTGCCCGCCGATGCGGCGGAGGCCGAGCGCGGGCGGGCGCGACTGGCGTTCGATGAACTGCTGCTGCTGCAACTTGGGCTCGCGATGCGCCGCTGGCAGGCGCGCCACCAGGAGCGCGCGGTCGTGCTGCCGATGACCGACGCGATCCACGAGGCGATCCTCGAGCGCTTCCCCTTCACCTTCACGCCCGACCAGCGGTCGGTCTGCGGGGAGATTGCACGCGATCTCGGTCAGGCTGCGCCGATGAACCGGCTCGTGCAGGGTGATGTGGGCTCGGGGAAGACCGCGGTCGCGCTTTACGCGGCGCTGCTGGCGATCGCGCATGGGCACCAGGCGGCGATCGTGGCGCCGACCGAGCTCCTGGCCGAACAGCACTTCCGCAACGTGGTGGCGCTGCTGCGCGACAGCCGCGTCCGGTTCAGGTTGGTGACCGGCTCGCTCGGTGCGCGCGAGCGTGCCGAGGCCAACGCGGCACTTGCCGGCGGCCAGGTTGACCTGGCGATCGGCACGCACGCGCTGCTGGGTGAGGGCGTGCAGTTCCGCAGCCTTGCGCTGGCGGTCATCGATGAGCAGCACCGCTTCGGCGTCGAGCAACGGGCCTCGCTCCGGGCCAAGGGCAACGGCCACATGCCGCACATGCTCGTGATGACGGCGACACCGATTCCCCGCACCCTCTCGCTGACGCTCTTCGGCGACCTCGACGTGAGCTCGATCCGCGCCCTGCCGCCGGGCCGCCAACCGATCGCCACGCGCGTGATGCCGCGCTCGCGATCGGCCGAGGTCTACGCCTACGCCCGCACGCGCATCGAGCGCGGTGAGCAGGTGTACGTCGTGGTCCCGGCGGTCGAGGAGAGCGACCAGGGCCTGGCCGATGTCGCCAGCCACGCCGCCGCGCTGGCGGAGGGCCCGTTTGCGGGACTCGCGATCGGCCAGATGCACGGTCGACTCGGTCCCGCCGAACGCGATGCCGCCATGGCGGCCTTCAAGGAGGGGCGCACGCAGGTGCTCGTGAGCACCGTCGTGATCGAGGTCGGCGTCGACGTCCCCAACGCGACCGTCATGATCGTCGAGCATGCGGAGCGGTTCGGACTCGCACAGCTGCACCAGCTCCGCGGTCGCGTCGGTCGTGGCTCGAAGGCAAGCCTGTGCGTCCTCATCGGTGATCCCACGGCCGACGACGGCGAACGCCGCCTGAAGGCCATGGCCGGCACGACCGATGGCTTCGCGATCGCCGAGGAAGACCTGAAGCTGCGAGGACCCGGCGAGTTCTTCGGCACGCGCCAGAGCGGGCTGCCGCCGCTGCGCGTGGCCGACCTCACGCGGGACACGGCACTGCTGCTGGCTGCCCGCGACGAAGCCCAGCGCGCGATCGACGCCTCACCCACGCTCGGCGATGCGGCCGACGCGCGTCTTCGCCGCAAGCTCATGTCGACCTACGGCGATGCACTCGGGCTGGCCGACGTGGGCTAGACGGCTACCATCCCTCCGCCGTGAACGCCCTCACCATCACTGGCCTCGAGCTCGCCCGTCCGGGCGGCTTCAGGCTCTCCGTCCCATCGCTCACGCTCGCCCAGGGCGAGCAGGCCCTCCTGGTCGCACCCTCGGGCGGCGGCAAGAGCACGCTGCTGCACCTGATCGCCGGCCTCGAGGATCCCGACGCGGGGTCCATCTCGGTCGCCGACATGCCGATCAGTTCGCTGCGCGGCCCCGCGCGTGATGCGTTCCGCGGCGCGACGATCGGCATGGTCTTCCAGACCTTCAACCTGCTGCACGGGTTCTC
>JBEGNG010000033.1:0-11033 GCA_041182645.1 Planctomycetota bacterium | reverse complement strand
CCGAGCACCTGGTACTGGTAGTCCATCGTGAAGAGCGGCAGCGCCTCGTTGCGCGCCAGCGCCACGCGCTCGGCATCGATGGCCAGCTGGAGTTCGAGGTCCAGCAGTTCCATGCGGTTGTCGAGGGCCATGCGCGTGAGCTTCGCCGGATCGAGGTCCAGCCCCAGCGGATCGCTGGGCGTGGCCGGGTCGAGCATCGTCGGCCCGTCGACCGGGAACTGCGGCGCGTTCATGAACCGCTTCAGCGCTCGCGCGCGCAGCCGCAGCTGGTTGTCCGCGACGATGAGCTGCTCGATGGTGCGGCCGATGCCGCTCTGCGCGCGCAGCACCTCGATCGGCGCGACTTCGCCCTGGTCGACGCGCCGGCGGGCCCGGGCGAGCTGCTCCTCGGCCAGCGCATGCTGGCGCTCGCGCACCTCCATGATGCGGCGGGCGGCGTAGAGCTGCCAGTAGGACTTCTCGGCGTTGGCCAGGATGCGGATCGTCTCGAGCAGCGTGCGCGCATCGACCTGCTGCGACTCCATCTTCGCGATGACGATGCTCGCGGTGTTGGCGCGCAGGCCGAATCCCCGCATGATCGGCATGGACAGGTCGAGCTGGAAGCCGGCTTCCCACGGTTCGTCCAGCAGTGGGCTGTCGGCCTGGTTGAAGAGCGTGCCCACGTTGAGCACGCCGCCGGTCGCGAGCGGGAAGTCGATCCCGAGCGAGCCGCCGTTGTTCGCGGCCGGGTTGCCGGCCTCCAGATTCTCCGCCAGCGTGTTGTCGTTGTAGGTGTAGTTGGCCTTGAGGACGGCCTCGAACTTGGCGATCTCGGCATCGAGCGCCGTCACGCCGAGCACGTCCAGGTTGTGCTCGAGCGACCACTGGCGCACGTCGGCCAGCGACACGGTCGCGCGCTCGGGATACACCGGCGCCGAGTAGTCGCGCTTGCTCGCTTCGTCGACCGCGGCATCGAGGCCGACCGGCGGCGTCGCCGATTCCTTCGTCGGCGCGAGCACCTCGGGCCGGGCCAGTTTCGCCGGGTCGATCTCGGGCACGACGGGGCTGTCCACGTAGTCGCGGCCGTTGCAGCCGGCGACGGCGAGTGCGGCGATCAGGGCCAGTCGGGTGCGGTCATTCATGGCGGAGGGCCTCGATCGGGTCGAGGCGTGCTGCCTTGATGGCTGGGAACAGGCCGAACAATACGCCGACGAGCGCACTGAAGAGGAAGCTGCCGAGCACGGCCCAGAACGGCACGCTCGCCTGCTCGAGCTGCGCGCCCGGGATGCGGGTGAGCCCGAAGGCCATGAGCTTGCCGCAGGCGACCCCGACGAAGCCGCCGCTGAAGCAGAGGGCCACGGCCTCGAGCAGGAACTGCACCATGATCGCGCGGCCCGTCGCGCCGACGGCCTTGCGCAGGCCGATCTCGCGCGTGCGCTCGCTGACCGACACCAGCATGATGTTCATGATGCCGATGCCGCCCACGAGCAGGCTGATGCCGACGATCCCGCCTGCGACGGCGGTGATCCCGGCCGACAGCGTCTTGAACTGCTCGATGTACCGGTCGATCGCCTCGACGCGGAAGGTCTCGGGCTCGTTCGCGCGCAGCCCGCGGGCCTTGCGCAGCAGGAAACGGCACTCCGCGATCGCCTCGTCGGCCTGGCCCGCATCCTTGAGCAGCGCGCTGATGCGGATGAACGGCGTGCGGTCGGGCGTGAGCTTCATGGCGAGCGAGAACGGGATGAACACCTCGCTCGCCTGCGTGTCGAAGCCGAACATGCGCGACTGCAGCGTCTCGACCACGCCCACGACCAGGAACCGCCGGCCGGCCACGAGCAGCGTGGTGCCCGTGGGGTCGTTGGGCAGCCGGAGTTCCTCGATCGCACGGTCGTTCACCAGGCAGACCTGCCGCGCGTTGTCCTCGTCGACCTGGCCGAAGGCGCGGCCCATGATCACGCGCCGGCCCTCGATCGCATGCCAATCGGGCCAGATGCCGACGACCTGCATGGAGTCGAGCTTCTTCGTGTCGCTCTCGACCGCACCCGAGATCTCGACCACGGGCGTGAGCGCCTTCAGCGAGGTGGCGTTGTCGCGCAGCTCGATCGCCTCCGAGGGCTTCAGGCGCACGCTCTCCCAGGGGTACTTGTTGCGTGGCGCGTCGTCGGGCCGGTTGGGGAAGATGAAGACGCGGTTCGCGCCGAAGCTCTCGAACTCGGTCAGCACCTTCGCCTTGAGGCCGCTGAGCGCCGCGATCACGGCGGTGACGCTGGCCACGCCCACGATGATGCCCAGCGCGGTCAGCACGCTGCGGGTCTTGTTCGCCCAGATCTGGCTGAACGCGAGCCAGAGCGACTGGATCCAGAACTGGGGCGTCAGCATGCCACGCTCCCCCGCTCCCGCAGCCCGCGCGCGATCGGGCCGACGGCCTCGTCATCGACCGCCGGGAGGTCGCTCAGGATCAGGCCGTCACGCAGGCGCACCACGCGCTGGCAGTGCGCGGCCACGTCGTTCTCGTGCGTGACCAGCACGATCGTCTGGCCGTCGGCATGGATGCGGCCGAAGATCGCGAGCACCTCGGCGGTCGTCGCCGTGTCCAGGTTCCCGGTGGGCTCGTCGGCCATGAGGATCGCCGGGTTGTTCAGGATCGCACGCGCGATGGCCACGCGCTGCTTCTGGCCGCCCGAGAGCTGGCTCGGTCGGTGATCGAGGCGGTCGGAGAGCCCCACGCGTGCGAGCGACTCGCGCGCGCGGCGCTCGCGCTCACGGCGAGTGACGCCCCCCTGCGCATAGATGAGCGGCATCTCGACGTTCTGCAGCGCCGTCTGGCGCGGCAGCAGCTCGAAGCTCTGGAAGACGAAGCCGATCTTCTCGTTGCGCACCGAGGCCAGCTCGTCGGCACCCATGCGCGCGACCGCACGGCCATCGAGCTCGTACTCGCCGCGCGTGGGGCGGTCGAGGCAGCCGAGGATGTTCATCAGCGTGCTCTTGCCGCTGCCGGACGCACCCATGATGGCGACCATCTCGTTGCGGCCGATCGTGAGGTCGACGCCCCGCAGCGCCCGCACCTCGTCGTCCCCGACGCGGTACGTCTTGTGGAGGCCCGTCACGCGGATCATGTGCCCGTCCCGGCCCCGGTCGACGCGCCGCCCTCGCCGGTCCCCGTGGCCTCGGTCACGCGCATGCCGTCGCGCAGCGTGTCGAGCGCCTTGTAGGGGCCGGCCACGACGCGGTCGCCGGCGGCGAGCCCCTCGAGCACGATCGTGTCGGTCAGGCTGCTCTGTCCGATGCGCACCGGCACGGCGCGCGCGAGCCCGTCCTTCACCACGAAGACGACGCTCGCCACCTTGCGCGTGCGGTCGACGAGCGGACTGGTGCGCACCGACTCGGGCAGGTCATCGATCTTGCGCTCGACGACGGCCTGCGTGGGAACCGCGATGCCGTTGGCCGTCGCGAGCCGGACGTCGGCGTTGGCGGCGAGCCCAGAGAGCAGGTGGTCCTTCTCGGCGAGCACGAGATCGATCTCGACCTTGTACGTGCCGCTGCCGCCGGTCGATCCGCTGGCCGAGAGCGACGCCGAGCGGCCCGCATTCGAACGGTCCATCGCGATCTCGGCGACCGTGCCGGGGAACGACTGGTCCTTGTAGGCGTTGACGAAGACCTCGGCCTTCTGACCGAGCTGCACGCGGGCGATGTCGGCCTCGGCGACCTCGGCCACCATGCGCATGTGCGAGAGGTCCGCGACGGTCATGATCACCGTGCCGGCGTTGTTCATCGTGCCCACGACGACGAGCTCGCCGACCTCCGCGTTCAGCCGGATCACCACGCCGTCCATCGGGCTGATGAGCACGGTGCGCTCGCGGTCGCGCTGGGCGCGCTCGATGTCGGCGGCGCTGGCCGCCACGCTCGACTCGATCACGCCGATCGTGCGCTCGCTGGCGGAGAGACCGGCCTGGATGTCCTGCACCCGGGTCTGGGCCTCCTCGAGCGCCTGGCGGCTGATGTCGCCGGAGCGAAAAAGGGCCTCCTGCCGCTCGAGCGCGGACTTGGCCGTCTGCAGCTGCATGCGGGGGCCGTCGAGGCGGGCCTTCTCGGCGGCGAGCCTGCCGCGCTCGGCCTCGAGCCGCGCAGTGGCCGCGGCCAGGCGTGCCGACAGGTCGCGGTCGTCGAGCTTGACCAGCACGTCGCCCTTGCGCACGGCCTGCCCCTCGCGGAACGGCAACTCGACGATGCGCTCGCTGACTTCCGCCGAGATGTCGACCTTGACCAGCGGCTCGATGTAGCCCGGCGCACTGGCGGTCTGGACCACGTCGCGGACCGAGGCCTCATCGAGGCGGACCTCGACGCCGCCACCGCCGCCACCGAAGCTCGGCAGCATGGCCAGCAACTCGCCGCCGCCCACGACGGCGAAGACGACCGCAACCGCAAAGAAGATGCCCAGTGCCGAGAGGAATCGCTTCACAGGTGCTCCGTGGGAGCGTCGGATGCTACCTGTGGACCGGGCCCGACCGGGCCCATGGTTGTCAAGACGCGCCGAATCGCAACGAAGACCGCGGCGAACGCCGCGCCGAGCGCACGCGGTGCACCCGCGTCACGGGCACGGGGTCGCGAAACTCGTCAGGAACACGCCGAGGTCCGCGCCATCCACCACCGGATCGCCCGTGAGGTTGATGATCGGATCTTCCGTCCCCCACGCGCTGAGCAGCTGGCCGAGGTCGGCGCCGTCACGCTGGCCATCGCCGTTGAAGTCGCCGGGGCACGCCTGCGCGATGGCCCCATCCTCCGCCACGATGCGGAAGCACGCGTTGAGCCAGTACGGCGCGACATCGTCGGTGGCGCACGGCGGTTCGTGGTTCGTCACCGAACCCACGCGCAGGAACCCCTGGGCGAAGGTGCCGGGGAAGATCGCGGAGCGCCACATGTAGGTGCCGGTCGAATCCGAGAGCGGCACGGCCTCTCCGGGATTGGATTCGTTGGCGCCGCCCCATGCACTCACGAACCAGGCGAATGCGGCGGGTGACGCGGGATCGCAGGTGCCGTCGGGCGAAGCCACCGTGTTCGCACCCCACACGCTCAGGTAGTAGGCACCCGGTTCGAGCAGCAGGTCGACCGGGATTTCGTAGGTGGAGAGGCTGCTGGTGTCGTCCTCGGCCTCGTTGTACGGCGTCGGCAGCGGCACGATGCCCGACTGCACCTGGTCGCCGTTGATGGGGCGGTTGGAGCCGGTTCGGCGCCAGATCGTCCAGGCGAGGTGCGTGGTGGTCGGGACGTACTGCGTGGCGATGAAGCCCTTGACGACGAGCTTGCGCACGCGCCAGGACGCGAACCCGTCCTCGGCCGCAGGCATCACGAACGCCTGGGCCATCCAGCGCTGGGCGTTGGTCACGTTGACGCAGCCGCTGGTGATGCCCAGGTTGACCAGGTCGCCCGTGTCCGAACGCTTGACCGCATGCTGCGGCCCCGTATCGAAGATCACGCGCTCGAAGCTCGGCACGAGCGTGAGCGAGAATTCATCCGCGCTCTCGGGCCCCTGCGTGAGCTCGTCGTACCAGCCGCCGATGCGCACGAGGAACCACTCGTCCTCCTCGCAGTTGGGCAGGTACACCGTGGTCGGTCCGCCTCCCTGCGAGGGAATGCAGGTGTCGTCGCGGCACCCGATGAAGAGGCTCGGCAGGCGCTCCACGAGTTCTGCGGTGATCGCGGGCGCTTCCTCGGCGGCCCCGAGGCCGTACACCTCGATCACGCTGTCATCCGTCGCTGCTGCGCCTGCGCAGAGCGAGAGCGTCATGTTCCCGCGGCCCGGGGCCTGCACCCGGTACCAGAGGTCCTTGCCGCACGCGTACTGGCAGGGCGACTCCACGTCGATCGGGCCATCGGTGCCGGCGTTCGAATTGTCGACGACCAGCGGCGAGCCGAGCGTGATCGCCGCAGGGCTCAGGATGCAATCGTTCGCGGGCGCACCGGCCGGCGACGAGCACGCGTGGGCGAACAGTTCGCACTCGGTGCCTGCGCTCGCCGCGCAGTCGGCATCCCAGGCCGTTTCACAGCAGGCAGGATCGAGCGCGCAGACGGCATTGCAGCAGGCGGGATCCGCGCAACCGGTGCCGTCGTGGGCGCTCAGGCAGGCGCCGCCGTTGTCGCTGCACCCGGGCAGCGCGACCGCGGTGAACTCGATCGTCACGAGGTACTTCGACGTGCAGGGCCACTGGAAATCGGCAGGGCCCTGCGCGGGCGGATTCGGTTCGAGGGGCGCACCGAAGACCAGCAGGTGCTCACCCGGCTCCAGGTAGACGCGCCCCGCGTTCGGGCAGGTCCCCGAGACCGACGAGAACACCGTGCGCGCAGCTCGGCAATCGCCGCCGCGGAGGATCTGGAACTCGCTCTGGGCGATCGGGCCCGAGTCGTCGGTCTTGGCCGTGACCATCGAGATGTCGATGAAGCCGCCGGCCTTCACGTCGACGAGGTACCAGTCGAGGTCGCGGAAGGCGACGAGGCCCGCCGAGGTCGAGACCGGGTACGAGCCGATCGTGCCGTGCAGCTGGAGGAACGTGCCGTCAGCCAGGTTGCCCGCGGGCTGGAAGAGCTGGCCGCAGGTGCCGCAGCCACCGTTCGCATCGGCGAAGTCGCGGTCGGCGCAATCGGCGCCGGCGAATTCATCGATGTTGCAGAGCGCATCCGGGGGAATGCTGAAGTCGCACTGCGCGTGGGCGCTCGACGGCAACGATGCCGTGAGCGCGAGCGACGCGGCGAGTGCGGTGGTCGAGGTGAGGCTCGTGATCCCTGGGTGCATGGTGCTGATCCAAGAGGAAGGGGTGACTGGCCACGCGGCCAGCCCGATCATCGGCACGCGCGTGCCGTGCCATCGCCCTACATGGTGAAATCAAGCATCGTTCGATGCCAACGCAATCCTTGAGGACGGGATGATTTCGGGACTTTCAGCCCCGCGACGCCGCGGCCCAGCTCCATGTCGGGCGACGCACGGGGCCTTGGTGGCTGATAATGCAGGCTTCTCGTCACCGCCAGTCGATGACGAGCTTGCCGCACTGCTCCCCTGCCTCCAGCCGCTCGAACGCCGTCTGGGCCTGACTGGGGGCGAAGACCCCGTCGACCACCGGCCGCAGGGCGCCCGACCGAAGCAGGCTGACCACGGCGCGGAACTCGTCCATCGAGCCCATGGTGGAGCCGATGATGCTCTGCTGGTTCCAGAAGAGCCTCGCCAGGTCGGTGGTCGCATCCGCGCCGGTCGTGCACCCGCAGGTGACCAAGGTGCCCCCACGCGCGAGCGACTTGATGCAGGCCATGTGGATCGACTTGCCCACGCTCTCGGCCACGACGTCGACGCCGCGGCGGCCCGTCGCGCCACGCACCTGTCGGCTCCAGTCCGATCCATCGTCGAGGATCGCGTGGTGCGCACCGAGCTCGAGCGCCCGGTCGAGCTTGGCACGGTGACGGCTCGTCACGATGACCGTGCAGCCGAAGTGGCGCGCAATCGAGAGGCACGCCATCGCGACGCCCCCACCGATGCCCGGCACCAGCACCGTCTGGCCCGCCTGGAGCCGGGCACGGGTCACGAGCATGCGCCAGGCCGTCAGGTGGGTCAGGCCGAAGGCAGCCGCTTGGATCGGATCGGTGTCGCCGATCTCGAGCAGGTTGGAGATCGGGGCCACGAATCGCGCTGCGTTCGCGCCCGGCGTGTGCTCGCCGATCATGGTGATGTCCTCGCCGGCGGGCCAGGAGCCGGGCGTGGTTCGCTGCGGCTGCATCACCGCCGCATTCAGCAGCACGCGCTGGCCGACCCACGAGGGATCCACGCCCGCGCCCACCGCATCGATGACGCCGCATCCATCGCTGCCACCGATGAAGGGATAGACCGTGTCGACCCCGGGCAGGCCGCGCGCCACCCACAGATCGAGGTGGTTCAGGGCGCTGGCCTCGGTGCGGACCACCGCTTCGCCGGCGCCTGCGACCGGATCGCGCGCATCGGTGACGAAGGAGACGTTGGGAGCGACGGGGTTTCCGCGACGCGTGGTGACGATGGCCTTCATGGGATGCGTACACTAGCCCCACCATGCATCTGCTGACGCTTGCCGTCCTGGTGATCGGCCTGTCGGGCTGCGGTGACGCACCCACCGCACCCGAGGCGGCACCCGCCGAACCGTTGCTACCGTCGCAACCGTCACTCGCCGCGGCAGAGACGGCGGCACAAGCGCCGGCAGCCACCGCCACCGACACGCCGGCGACTGCCGCGCCTCCGGCTGCACCGACGCCGCCGGCCGGCGCCTCCATCACGGTCGACCGCGCCACCGTCGACCTTGGCTTCATCTCGCCGCGCTCGACGATCAACCACACCTTCCGCCTGACCAACGATGGCGGCATCCCCTTGAAGGTGATGGCCGTGAAGCCCAGCTGCACCTGCACCACCACGATCAACCTCGACGGCAAGGTCATCGCCCCGGGCGCCACGCTCGAGGTCCCCGCGAGCATGCGGGCACCCGCATCCACCGGACAGAAGCAGGTCGTGGTGAACGTCGTGCTCCAGGGCCTGCCGAAGGTGGTCGAGTTGCGGATGGTCGGCGAGATCGCCTTCCCCGTCCGCGCCACCACGAGCGTGCAGGGCAAGGATGTCCCCTACGTCGATGCCGACACGGATCCTTCGCGCGTGCGGGGGACCGTCAAGCTCAAGTCGACCGACGGCAAGCCGTTCGTCGTGCGCGCCGTGCAAGGGCAGCCGCCGGTGATCGAGGCCTTCGACCCGGCGAAGGACGCGCCCCGAGCGGAGTACACGGTCGCCTACGACCTGACGCGCTTCCCGCGCGTGCCGCCCTACCTCGCGATCGAGACCGACCATCCCGGGGCCCGGCTCATCGACCTGCGCGTCCGTCATGCGACCACGCAGATCAAGCCCGTGCTCAGCCTGTCCGAGTTCCGCGCGAACGCGGGCTGCGTGAAGGCCGGCGCGGCGATCGGGCTGGACATCGAGATCAAGAACCTGGGCATGATGCAGGTCACCGGCGTGCGGAGCGCGGACCCCCGGTTCGCGGCCACGCTCACCGGGCAGTCCGGCGATGCCAAGCTGCGGACCGTGGCGTTCTCGCTCGTGCCGTCGGCGCAGGCGGCGGGCTTCTCGCTCTTTCCCGTCGTCATCACGGCGATGGACCCCGTCAGCACGCGCAACGTCGAGACCGAGCTGCTGGTCCTGGTGCAGGTCGATCCCTGAGCACGGCGGCGATGCCGGACGGGCGCGCGGCTCACCCGATGCCGGCCAAGGGATCCGCCGGGTCGACGACGAGCCATCCGTCGAACGTGACGTGCGCCGAGCCGGTGACCGTGGGCACGATCGACGCGCCGATGCGCTCGTAGGTCGCCGTGAAGCGCGTGCCGAGCACGGACTCCTGGGTCCAGCATTCGCCCGGCGCGAGTCGCCCCTCGTCGGCCAGGCATGCCACGCGCGCGCTCGTGCCCGTGCCGCACGGCGAACGGTCGTACTCGGCGCCGGGGCACAGCACGAAGTTCCGAGAGTCGGCCCCCTGCCCGACCGCGTGACCGCCCGATGCGCGCGCATCGACCGAGAGTTCGACGTGGTCGATCGGCGAGCCGTCGTCCGCACGCAGTCCCGAAGCATCGATGGCCTCGCGGATCCGGGTGGACAGCCGCATGAGCTCCGGCAGGTGATCCATGTCGATCGTGACGCCATGGTCGTGGCAGATGAAGAACCAGTTGCCGCCCCACGCGACGTCGCCGTGGACCGTGCCGTGCCCGGGCACCGTGACCGCGACGTGGCGCCGCGCCACCCGACTGGGCACGTTGCGCACGCTCACCCGGCCATCGTCGTGCAGGCAGGCGGTGACCATGCCGACGGGCGTCTCGACCAGGTGCGCCCCCGGAGCCAGCCGACCCAGGGATGCCAGCGTGCGGATGACGCCGATCGTGCCGTGCCCGCACATGCCCAGCGTGCCGACGTTGTTGAAGAAGACGACGCCGAACGATGCACCGGGCCGCGTCGGCGGCAGCACGACGGCGCCGACGAGCCATGCATAGCCGCGAGGCTCGAGCATCATCGCGCGAACGAGCGGCAACCATGCACCGTCCAGCAAGGCGCGGACCTCCATGGGTGATCCCACGAGCCCCGGGATGCCGTCGACGAGCGTGCGCGTGGGTTCGCCCTCGGTGTGGCTGTCGACGCAGCGGATCCGGATCGGCAGGGCTGGCACCATGGCGACGGATCCTAGTGAGAGTGACTAGAGTTGCCTCCCCATGACCACGCCCGACGCCTGGCGGATCCTGCACACCGCGCGACTCAACAAGGGAACGGCCTTCACCGAGGCCGAGCGCGAACGACTGGGCATCACCGGCCTGCTGCCCGACGGCGTGGAAGGCCTGGAGACGCAGCTGCTGCGCATGCGCGCCCACCTGGAGGCGAAGCCCACGGCGCTCGAGCGCTACATCTACCTGTCGGAACTCCAGGACCGCAACGAGCACCTCTTCTACTCGCTGCTGCGCAGCGACCTGCCCTCCTACATGCCGCTGGTCTACACGCCGACCGTCGGCGAGGCGTGCCAGCGCTTCGGGCACATCATGCGCCGGCCCAAGGGCCTCTACATCAGCATGCGCCGCAAGGGTCGCGTGGCGGAGATCCTGCGCAACTGGCCCGAACGCGACGTTCGATTCATCGTCGTCACCGACGGTGAGCGCATCCTGGGCCTGGGCGACCTGGGCGTCTGCGGGATGGGCATCCCGGTGGGCAAGCTCGCGCTCTACACGGCGTGCGCGGGCGTGCCGCCCGAGGCGTGCCTGCCGGTGGTGCTGGACGTGGGGACCAACAACGAGTCGTTCCTCGCGGATCCGCTCTATCCCGGCGCGCGGCACCTGCGCGTGGCGGGCGACGAGTACTTCGCCTTCGTGGACGAGTTCGTCGAGGCGGTGCAGGAGGTGTTCCCGCGCGCCTGCATCCAGTTCGAGGACTTCACCAACAAGACCGCGATCCCCCTGCTCGAGCGCTACCGCGACCGCGTGTGCTGCTTCAACGACGACATCCAGGGCACGGCATCGGTCGCCGT
>JBEGNG010000032.1:0-10249 GCA_041182645.1 Planctomycetota bacterium | reverse complement strand
AGGTGCACCAATGCATCGACCGAAGCGTCGAGCGCGGCCTTGAACCGCACGGCGCCGTCGGGCTGCCGCAGCAGGTCATCGGGATCGAGGCGGTCGGGCAGCGTGCAGATGCGCACGTCGACGGGCACCGCGAAGAACGTCTCGAGGGCGCGGTCGGCGGCACGCTGGCCCGCCTCGTCGCCGTCGAAGAGCAGGATGACGGTCTCGCACAGCCGCTGCAGCACACGCGCGTGCTCGCGCGTCAGCGCCGTGCCGAGCGTCGCGACCGCATTCGTGAAGCCCGCGGCGTGGCACGCGATCACGTCGGTGTATCCCTCGGTGATGATCGCGACCTTCGAGTCGATGATGGGCTTCTTGGCGGCGTGGATGCCGTACAGCGTCCGGCCCTTGCGGAAGATCGGGCTTTCCGGGCTGTTCAGGTACTTGGGCTCGTCGTCGGGATCGATCTTGCGCGCGCCGAAGCCGATCGGGCGCGCGAGCTCGTCGAGGATCGGGAAGATGACGCGGTTGCGGAAGCCGTCGATCGGGCCCTTCTGGCCCTGGCGGACGAGGCCCGAGCGCTCGAAGACGCCCGGCTCGGGCAGCTCATCCTTGGTGCGGGCGTGCTCGCCCAGGCGCCCGAGGTGCTGCACGAAACGGTCCCACGACGCAGGCGCCGCCCCGAGCTGGAAGGCCTCGCGCATGCCGGCCGAGATGCCGCGCGCATCGAGCACCGCGCGCGACGGTGCGCCGAGTTCGGCATCCGCGAGCGCACGGCGGTAGAAGCGGAGCGCGACCTGCATGGCCTTGCGCAGGTCGGCGGCCTCGTCGCGGTTCGACTCGCCGCCGCCGCGCTGCTGGAGCTCGATGCCCGCACGCTGCGCCAGGTAGCGCAACGCATCGGGGAAGTCCATGCGGTGGTAGTTGATCATGAAGTCGATCGCGTTCCCGCTGGCCCCGCAGGCGAAGCACTTGTAGAAGGCGTTGCCCTTGTGCGTCACCACGGCCATGCTCGGCGAGCGGTCCTCATGGAAGGGGCAGAGCCCCACGTGCTCGCGGCCCTTGGCCTTCAACGGGACGGACTCGCCGATCAATGCCACCAAGTCCGTGGCATCGAGCACGCGGTCGCGATCGTTGGAATGGCCGAACGCCTCTGGCACCTTGGACTCCTGTTCACGCGCGCTTCCGTGCGACGCGCACCCAACCGAACGCAGCCACCGAACACCCTGGACGGACCGCCGACGAGGCGATACGCCGAACGACTTGCCGGGCCATGCTGAACCCCAAGGGGAACACCACGGCTCCGGAACGACCCCGGCACGACTGGAGCACAACCAGGACAGGCACATCCAGCGGGCATGGCCCGCCACCCACGGACCGCTGGCCCATGGGCAACTCGACGCGCGCACCAGGTACCTGTGACCGGATCCCCACAACTCCTTCGCGGAGTGCCGGTGACGGGCCTGGACTGTCCCGTCCGCTTCGGAGAAGGTGTTGCTCCGGCCCGCTCGTCAGCCATGACGAGGCGATTGGGCACAGGGAGCCAGTGTTCCGGGCGGACGTCGGACCATAGACCAGGCACGGCCTTGGTCAACGCCTTCACCAAACTTTTGCACTGAAATGTGGCTTCCGCCCCTTGACAGGATGCCGCGCCGACGAACCGAGCTGCTCGCCGATCAGGCCTTCGAGGCCTTCTGCTTGGCGGTCCAGGTGCGGCTGCGGTTCACGGGCTTCGTGACCAGGCCCATGCGGATCGCCTTCACGCTGGCCTTGATGCGGACGGGCTTGCCGTCGATGACCGCACGCACGTCCTGCAGGTTCGGCTTGAAGGTGCGCTTGGTGATGCTCGTCGTCTTGAGGCCGATGCCGCCGAGGTACTTCGCCTTACCACGGATGGTGTGCTTGTTGCCCGAGCGAGTCTTGGTACCGAGGAAGTGGCAGGTGCGCGGCATGGTGTGGCTCTCCGAATCGAGTCGAGCAGTCTATGGCGAATCGGTGGGGCCCGCAAGCGGTTTGATGAGGAAGCGGTGGTCACGACGGAAGGCAGGGCGCCCCATAACCGAAGCCCCGCGAACCCGGCTCGTTCAGACCGTCTCCATCGGTACCGATCCGTCCGCCGTGAGGCCGGCAGCAACCAAGGCCGACCAGAGCGCCCGGCCGTCCGCCTCGCTGAAGCAGCCGACCTCGAAGCTGTCGAGGTCGAGCACCCCCCAGGCGGTCCCATCGGCACGCAGGCAGGGCAGGACGAGTTCGCTCCGGTCCCGGGGGTCGCAGGCCACGTAGCCAGCCCCGAGCGACGCAACATCGCGAACCACCAGGATTGACCGGGATCGCAGGCAACGACCGCACGCGCCATGCAGGCCGATGGGGCTGCAGGCCGGCTTGGGTTCCCGGGCACCCAGCACGAGCCGCTCGGCATCGGGAGCGCCCGGCCGGTCGAAGTAGAAGCCGGCCCAACTGGCACCGGCGGCGTGCAGCGTGGGCCAGGTCGCGGCGATGAACGCCGCGCACCGGTCGGGCAGCGCCGTGCCCGCCGAGCAGCGCGCGATCCGGCAGGTGTCGGCTGACGGGAACGAGACCGGCATGGTCGCCCCTGAGGCCTCAGGCGCTCTCGCGCACGCGACGGCGGACGTTGTCGACGGTCGCGCGCCCGGCACGGACCGCGTCGTCGTTGACGCAGTAGGTGACGCCCGCGTTGTCCAGTTCCGGGAGCGCGTACATCAGGTCGAGCATGAGCTCGTCGACGACGGCGCGCAGCGCGCGTGCGCCGGTATTGCGGTCAAGCGCCTTCTGTGCGATCAGGTCGAGCGCCGCCGGCGTGAACTCGAGCTGGGCGCCCTCGAGGCTGAAGAGGTGCTGGTACTGGCGCACGAGCGCGTTCTTGGGTTCGAGCAGGATCCGCACGAGGGCGGCGCGGTCGAGCGGCATCAGCGGCGTGATCAGCGGCAGGCGCCCCATGAGCTCGGGGATCATCCCGAACTCGAGCACGTCCTCGACGATGACCTGGCCGAGCACGCTCTGGCGCTCTTCCTGCGAGCCGCGTGCGATCGGGTCGGTGTTGAAGCCGATCTTCCGGCGGCCCAGTCGCTTGGAGATGATCTCCTCGATGCCGTCGAAGGAGCCGCCGCACACGAACAGGATGTTCGTCGTGTCGAGCTGGATGTACTGCTGCTCGGGGTGCTTGCGGCCGCCCTGCGGCGGCACGTTGGCGACGGTGCCCTCGAGGAGCTTGAGCAGGGCCTGCTGCACGCCCTCGCCGCTCACGTCGCGCGTGATCGAGACGTTCTGGCTGGTCTTGCCGATCTTGTCGATCTCGTCGATGTAGATGATGCCGCGCTGCGCCGCCTCGAGGTCGAAGTCGGCGGCCTGCAGCAGCTTCAGCAGCAGGTTCTCGACGTCCTCGCCGACGTAGCCGGCCTCGGTGAGCGTGGTCGCGTCGCCGATGGCGAAGGGCACGTTCAGCATGCGCGCCAGCGTGCGGGCCAGCAGGGTCTTGCCCGTCCCGGTCGAGCCGATCAGCAGCACGTTGCTCTTGTCGAGCTCGACCGGCGCGTCGGCGTTGCCGACCTGGGTCAGGCGCTTGTAGTGGTTGTGCACCGCCACCGACAGCGTCTTCTTCGCCTGGTCCTGCCCGATGACGTACTGGTCGAGGTACTCCTTCAGCGAGCGGGGCGACGGGATGCTCTCGAACAGGGGGCTGCCCGACGAGACGCGGCGCTTCTCCTGCTTGAAGATGTTGCCGCAGAGGTCGGTGCAGTTCGAGCAGATGTAGACGTCGTTGGGCCCCTCGACCATGGGACCCACCTCGCGGCTGGTCTTGCCGCAGAAGGAGCAGGTGGTGACGCGCCGGCCGCGGAAGCCACCGTCATCGGTGCGCTTGCCGTCGTTGCCGGGGCCCTTGCGGTCGTTGCCGTTGCTCATGGTGGATCCGACCGAGTCTATCGGTTCACGGCCGCCATCCCTGCAGCGCCGGCGTGGTTTCGGCACGCATGCCGTGTTACGGACGTCGCTTCACGGCAGGAGGCGATGCGGCCTCACGCTCACGGCGGAGCTGATCGACGGTCTCACGCGCCTTCTCGCGCAGCCGGCGCTCCGCACGCTCGAACTCCTCGTCGGAGATCTGTCCGGCGTCGCGCAGGGCACGGAGTTCCGAGAACCCGAACGCCGAGGCCTCGGCGGCCGAGCGATCGAACGCCCTGGCGCGCATGCGCATGGCCACGACGAAGCCGACGACGGTCAGCACCAGCAGCGCGACGATCGAGGGCCAGAACATGCTCGTCACCGGAACCGGCGGCTGCGGGCCACCTCGGCCGGATCAGGCCTTCTTGCCTGCCTTGCGGGTCGCGGCCTTCGCCTCGACTTCCTTGTTCCACGCCTCGGCCGGCACGTCGGTGACGGTGGCCCGGGCGATGACGCGGTCGGCGACCTTCGCCTCGCGGATGCCCAGCGCCACTTCCTGGATGCGGCCGCTCTGCTCCAGCTCCTTGCGGAGCTCGGCGGGGCGCATGTTCTGCTGCCGCGCGATCATCGCGACACGGCCGTTGAGCTCGCCCTCGGTCACGTCCACGCGCATCTCCTCGGCCAGGCGCTGCAGGATGAAGAAGAGCTTCAGGCGGCGCTGCGCGCCTTCGGTGGTGCCGGCGCGGGCCTCGGCGAGCTTGACCTCGACCTGCTCGGCCGGCGTGCCGCGCGAGAGCATCTCGTAGCGCTGGCGCTCGAGGTCACGCGTGATCTGGCCGGCGCTGAGCTTGGCGGGCAGTTCGAAGTCCACCGCATCGGCCAGGTGCTCCATGACCTGCTCGCGCATGGCGACCTGCTGCTCGCCGTCGCGGCGCTGCTCGAGCACCATCTTGACCTGCTCGCGCAGCATGGCCTCGTCGGCGAGGCCGAGCTTCGTCGCGAGCTCGGCGACCGGCGCCGGCGTGATGCGCTCGGCCTGCGTGATCGTGTAGGAGAACGAGAGGTCGTTGCCGCGCACCTTCTCGTGCTCGTGGCCCTCGGGGCCCTTGGCCGTGAAGCTGACCGCGTCACCGACCTTGCGGCCCATGAGGTGCTTCTGCAGGTCGTCGATCATGATGCCCAGGAAGGGGCCCTTGCCCTCGTCTTCCTTGGCGGGCACGACGGCCAGCGCGTTGTCGGCCTTGTAGAACGGCTCGGCTTCGCCCTTCACGGTGACGGCGACGGTGCCGATCATGCGGTCGAGGTGCTCGAACGGCCCCTCGATCAGGCCCGGCGTGCCGAAGCGGTACTGGTTGCGCAGGATCTCGTCGTCGATGTGCTTGTCGACGACGTCGATGACCGGCTTGCGGATCGCCATGCCTTCCCAGGCGGGCAGCGTGAAGTCGGGGATGACCTCGATGTCGACGCTGAAGGTGAACGACGCGCCGCGGGCGAGCTCGTTCAGCTCGCTGCCCGGGCTCATCTCGGGATTGCCGATCGGGCGGAGCTTGTGGTCGGTGACCGCCTTGTTGAAGGCCTGGCCGACGAGCTGGCCCCGCGCTTCCTCGAGCAGCTGCTTGCCGAAGCGCTTCTCGAGGATCGCCATGGGCGCCTTGCCCGGGCGGTAGCCCGGCAGCGCCGCGCCGTTCTGCAGGTTCGCGAACGCGCCCGCGATGTGGCTGTCCACGGCATCGGCCGGGATGGTCACCTCGATGCGCTTGAGGGCGGGGCCTGCGTCGGACACGACGATCTTCGGTTCAGCGGTCTGCGTGCTCATGGGTTGGGTCCTTATGGGGAGGGGCGAGTATAGGGGCTTGCGCGGGGATCACCGCGCGTGGATGGAAAAGGCCCCCATGCGGGGGCCCGTGGTTCCAAGCGCGCTCGCGGGGCTATCGGATCCGGTCGATCAGCGGCCCAGCAGGAGCAGGTCGGCGTAGGTGGGGATCGGCCAGAGGTCGGCCGGCACCAGGCGCTCGAGACCGTCGGCCGCATCGCGCACGCGCTGCATGGCCGGCACGACCGTATCGCGCAGGTAACGGACCTTCTTCGCGGCGTCGCCCTTCTGCGCATCGGTGGCGGCCTCGAGGGCCTTGGTCGCGGCACGCAGCTCGGCCACGCGTCGGACCAGGTCCTTCAGCGCGTCCTCGCTGTCGGCGCACTCGACGCCCGCCGCCTGCGTGGCGCCCACGGTGTCGGCGAGCTCGGCCTGCGCGCGCAGGCATGCCGGCAGGACCTGCGTGTTCACCATCTGCACGAGCGTCCGGCTCTCGATCGTGATGAGCTTGGTGTACTGCTCGAGCTGGACCTCGTAGCGCGCGTGCAGCTCGCGCTGGCTGAGGACGCCGTAGGCGGCGAAGAGGGCCTTGGCCTTCTTCGTGTCCAGCGCCCCCAGGCAATCGGCCGTGCTGGCCATGTTGGGCAGCCCGCGTCGGGCGGCCTCGGCGTGCCATTCGGCGCTGTAGCCGTCGCCGTCGAAGCAGACGCGGCGGTGGTCCTTGATGATGCCCTTGAGCACCTCGCGCACCGCGGCCTCGAGCTTCGCGCCCGAGGCGTTGCGGCCGGCCTTCTTCTCGATCGACGAGGCGACCCAGTCCAGGCTCTCGGCCACGATCGTGTTGAGCACGGTGTTCGGCCAGGCCACGCTGGCGCTCGAGCCGACGGCGCGGAACTCGAACTTGTTGCCGGTGAAGGCGAAGGGGCTGGTGCGGTTGCGGTCGCTCGCGTGGCGGGGCAGCTGCATCAGGGTGCGCGCGCCCATGTCGATGGCGCCGCCCTTCATCGTCTTCTTCGGCGTGCCCTTCTCGAGCTGGTCGAGGATGTCGGTGAGCATGTCGCCCAGGTAGATGCTCATGATCGCCGGCGGGGCCTCGTTGGCGCCCAGGCGGTGGTCGTTGTGGGCGCTGGCGATGGAGGCGCGCAGCAGGTCGGCATGCAGGTCGACCGCACGGATGACCGCGCAGAGGTAGGTCAGGAACTGCATGTTCGAGTGCGTGTCGTCACGCGGATCGAGCAGGTTGACGCCGGTGTCGGTCGACATGCTCCAGTTGTTGTGCTTGCCCGAGCCGTTCACGCGGGCGAAGGGCTTCTCGTGCATGAGGCACATGAACCCGTGCTCGCGGGCGGTCGAGCGCAGCACGTGCATGACCAGCATCTGGTGGTCGACGGCGATGTTTGCGTTCTCGAAGATCGGCGCGATCTCGTACTGGCCCGGGGCGACCTCGTTGTGGCGGGTCTTGACCGGGATGCCCAGCTCGAACAGGCGGCGTTCGGCGCTGGCCATGAAATCCAGCACGTCGGCGGGGATCGAACCGAAGTAGTGGTCCTCCAGCTGCTGGCCCTTCGGCGGCGCGGCGCCCAGCAGGGTGCGGCCGCAGACGACCAGGTCGAGCCGCTCGGAACCGAGCGTCTCGTCGACCAGGAAGTACTCCTGCTCGCAGCCGAGCGTGGTGATGACCTGGTTCACGCCCTTGTCGGCGCCGAAGAGCTTCAGCACGCGGAGCGCCTGCGAGCTCACGGCCTCGATCGAGCGCAGGAGCGGCGTCTTCTTGTCGAGCGCCTCGCCGGTCCAGCTGACGAAGACCGTCGGGATGCAGAGGGTGGCGTGGCCTTCGCTCGTGCGGAGGATGAAGGCCGGGCTGGTCGCATCCCACGCGGTGTAGCCGCGCGCCTCGTAGGTGTCGCGGATGCCGCCGTGCGGGAAGCTGCTCGCGTCCGGTTCGCCCTGGATGAGCGCCGAGCCGCTGAACTTCTCGATCGCGGTGCCGTCGCCCATCGGGTGGAGGAACGCGTCGTGCTTCTCGGCGGTCGTGCCGGTGAGCGGCTGGAACCAGTGCGTGTAGTGCGTCGCACCGTGCTCGAGCGCCCAGTCCTTCATCGCCGCGGCGACCGTGTTGGCGATGCCCGGGTCGAGCGGCTTGCCGAGCTTCATGGTGGCCTGCAGCTTCATGCTGATCTCGGGCGGCAGGCGCTTGAGCATGTCGTCGCCGCCGAAGGTCAGGGTGCCGTAGACGTCACTCGAGCGTTCGCTGGGTGCAAGCGTGTTCATGGTGGTGGGGGTGGTGCGGTGGTTCATGGTGGTCCGTGCGGTTGGTTCGGGCCGCGCGATCGCGGATCCGACAAGGGTACGGGCGACCAGCCCACGTTATCAAGGGCTTTTTGCCGCCCGATCCGGGGTCGCGCTCCCGGCGCCCCCGCGGATGCGGGTCCGATCGCGCGGGGCGGAGCCATGGCGGGCCTGCACGCGGAGGAACGTGGTGCCCAGCCAGCCGCGCCGCCGGAAGAAGAGCAGCAGCACGACCGCGGTGGCCGCCATGAGCCCGAGCGCGAACGGGTACCCGTAGTACCAGTCCAGCTCGGGCATGTTGAGCGGGCTCCGTTCGGGGTCGAAGTTCATGCCGTACAGCCCCGCGATGAAGGAGAGCGGCATGAAGATCGTGGCGATGATCGTGAGGACCTTCGTCACCTCGCCCATGCGGTTGTTGGTGACGGCCATGTAGATGTCGGTGAGGTCGGCCGCGATCGCGCGCGCGTTGTCGAGCATGTCGAGCACCCGCGCCACGTGGTCGTATGCATCCCGGAGGTAGAGCCTGTCCTCCGGGGAGAAGACATGATCCGCCGCCAGCATGGAGCTGACCGCGTCGCGCAGCGGCCAGACCGCGCGGCGCAGCGTCGAGATGTCCCGCTTGAGGTGCCGGATCCTGACGATGTCGTCGCCGGTGGTGCGGAAGATCACCTCGTCCTCGAGCTGCTCGATGCGCTGCTCGAGCCGCTCGATCAGCGGGAAGTACGCGTCGATCACCGTGTCGACGATGGCATAGGCCGCGTAGGACGCCGAGCCGCCGGCGATGCGGCCCTTGTGGTCGCGGATGCGCCGCCGCAGCGGATCGAGGCAATCGCCGTCGCCGCCCTCCTGGACCGTCACGATCCAGCCCTTGCCCAGGATCAGCGCGACCTGCTCGGTGCGGAAGTGCCGCTCGGCGAGGAAGGGCATCGGCAGGATGATGCAGGAGTGATCGCCGTAGACGTCGATCTTGGCGCGCTGCGCCGTGTCGACGGCGTCCTCCATGGCCAGCGGATGGATGCCGAAGCGTTGGGCGACGGCCTCGAGCACCGCAAGGTCACCGAGCCCGTCCACGTTGACCCAGGTGACCTGGTGCTCGGGCAGCTGCAGGGAGCGGATCGCGTCGGGCCCTGACAGGACCTCTTCGTGGCTGGTGCCATGCCCGAAGGTCATGAGCTGGACGATCGTCGGCTGCGCGCTCGGATCGTTGGTCAGCGTGCCGGGCGGCAGGTTGGCGCGGGGCATCAGCCGCTTGCGCGTGGAGAGCAGCATGGGTCAAGGCTACCGCGGGCAGGCGGGCGGACGGTCACGACCGGGTGGCCGGGGCCTGCATCCAGAGCACCAGCATCCACGCAGCAAGCCCACCGCGCAGCGTCCAGCCCGCCGTGCGGATCCAGTTGCCCCGGACCAGCGCCTGGTGCGCCGAGTCGTCGAACCCCTGCGCCAGTTGACCGTGCAGGGGCACCTGCAACGCAAAGGTGCTGAGCCAGATGCAGGCCAGGAGAACGGCACCGGCGATGGGCATCCAGCGGGGAATGCCCCGCGCGGCGAGTTCGCCCAGCGCCAGCAGCAGCAACCCGGTACAGGCTGCCTCCAGCAGCATGGCGGTGCCGACCACCGGCGTGATGCGTGCCGCATGCGAGCGCTCGTAGGCGGCGAAGCCATCGCGACCGACCATGCCGAACAGCGGGTAGTGCACGACCTGGATGATCCAGATGACGCCGGCCATGAAGCAGGTAGACACCGCGTGGACGACCAGGAGCCAGGGCATGTCCACGGCTTCGCGCGAGTGATGGGGAGGGATGCACCGCCTGCGGCCCCTCGACTCGCCCCCGGTGCGGTCAGGGCACGTCGAGGAACCGGACCTCGTCGGTCGCCGGCGTGACGAGCGCCACGGTCGGTCGATCCACCCGCACGAAGGCACCGGGGTTCACGATCCGCGTGCGCCCAGAGCGTTCATCGCAGCGCACGTGCGTGTGGCCGTGGAGCAGGAAGCCCGGACCGGCACGCAGCATCCGCTCGACCAGGGTCTGGTGGTGACCGTGCGTGAAGGCCACCTCGACGCCGTCGACCTCGAGCACGGACCCCTCGGGGTGCATGTCCAGGCCGATGAAGCGTGCGTACTCGCCCAGGGCATCATCATCACAGTTGCCCAGGCAGAGCGAGCAGGCTTCGCCGGCGAAGAGGTCGATGACGCGCTCGCTCTCCGCATCGCCCAGGTAGACCAGCCGCGTGGCGCCCTCGCGCTTGAGCAGGTCGATCGCCCGCTGG
>JBEGNG010000031.1:0-18621 GCA_041182645.1 Planctomycetota bacterium | reverse complement strand
CCGACGCCGACGAGGAAGATGATGGCCACGGCGACGATGCCGAGCGCCGCACCGAGGGCGCCGCGGGCGATGCTGGAGCGGATCACGATGGGCCGCGTCCCTGATTCGATCGGCGGCGGTGGGCTGAAGGTCGTCATGGCGGGGATCCTACGGCTCACCGGCGGCCGGTCGCGTCAGGGCGGATGAAGTTCGGGATGGGTTCGGCATTCAGGCTGACCGCGCCAGCGAGGTGCCCACCCCCGCGCGACGGCCCATCAGCGCTTCACGCCGATCGTGCAGACGCAGACGCCGAAGGTCATGCGGTGCTGCTGGACGTCGGCGAAGCCGGCCTCGGCGACCTGGGCACGCAGGCGCTCGGGACTCAGGTAGGTCTCGACGCTGCGCGGCAGGTAGCGGTAGGCGCCGCTGCGATCGCGCGCGATGAGGCTGGCGGTCAGCGGCATCACGTGGTGGGTGTAGAGGCGATTGAACCAGCGCAGCGGCGCGAAGCCCGGCTCGCCGAACTCGAGCACCGCGACGCGTCCGCCCGGCGCGAGCACGCGGTGGAACTCACGCAGGGCCTTCATCGTGTCATCGACGTTGCGGATGCCGAACGCGATCGACACGATGTCGACGCTCGCATCGGCGATCGGCAGCGCTTGCGCATCGCCCTGCACGTAGGTCGGCTGCACGGCGAGCCGTCGCCCATCCTCGCTCTTGGCCCGCGCCAGGTCGAGCATCGCCGCCGTGTAGTCGAGACCCGTGACCGATGCTGCGCCTGCATTCGCGAAGGCTTCCGTCAGGTCGCCCGTGCCGCACGCGCAATCGAGCACGCGCGCGCCGCGGACCGGGCCGGCGAGCCGGACGGCCGCCCGACGCCAGGCCTGGTCGCGCCAGAAGCTGTGCAGGCGGTTGTTGAGGTCGTAGGCATGCGCGATCGAGGTGAACATGCGCTGCACGCGCACCGCCTTGTCGCTGGCGGCGTGCGGATTCCGCTCGAGATCGTTGGCTGACCAGGCCGTGGTGGCGGACTCCTGCTGACGCATAACGGCCAGTCTAGGCTCGCTCCGGGGCCGGGAACGGGGTTCCCGCCGTCCAATATCGCACATGGGTGCCGTGCGACGCCCCGTTGTGCAGCCGAGCCGGGTCCTCCCGATGAACACGGTGCGCAGGACGAAGCCTGCCGCGAACCCCCGAAGGAGACCCGACCATGCACACCGACACCGCCATCGAGACCCTCTTCAACACGCTCCTCACCGGCGACCGCTCGGCCGCCCGCACGCTCGCCGACGAACTCTGCTCGGACCTGACGCCCGAAGGCGCGATGAACGACGTGGCCTGGCCGGTGCTCGAGATGATCTTCGCGCACTACCGCAACGACCAGCTCACGACGCTCGCCCACAACTACGCGATCCGCACCCTGCGCCAGGTGGTCGACCAGGTCGCCGCGAACTACTCCCGCAGCGCCCGCCGCGGCGTGCGCGTCTGCATCTTCGGCGGCGTCGACGAGAGCATGGACCTGGCGAGCCAGATGGCGGCCGACATGCTCGAGGCCGCGGGCTTCGACGTCTTCTTCGCCGGCGGCGGCATCGCCAACGACGAGATCTACCTCGAGTGCACCAACCGCAAGCCGAACGTGCTGCTGCTGTGGGCCGCCAGCGGCAAGGACACCCCGGGCTTCCGCATGCTGATCGACATGTTCCGCAACAACGGCGGCCACGCAGGCATGCAGATCGTCTGCGGCGGCGGCATCTTCAACCGGGTGCCCGGCCTGGCCGAGGAGATCGGTGCGAACGTGGTGGCCCGCACGCCCAAGGAACTGGTCGAGAGCATGGAGTCGCTGTTCGCCCCGGCGGCGGCGAAGAAGGCCACGGCACCGGCGGCCCGGTCGTTGCGCCGAACCCGCGCGGTCGCCTGACCGGAACGCCCGACGGATCATTACGATGCGCGCCGTGGATCCCCGCGGCGCGCTTTTGCTTCGAGCCGGCCGGCACCCGCTGGCCCACCAGGTGCAGCGGAACCTGCAGACCTGGTGCGTGCCCCACAAGGCCCAGATCCCGAGCTGCCTCGTCGCCGTCAGCGGTGGGGCCGACAGCATGGCGCTCCTGACCCTGATGGCCGCCCTGCACGAGCGCGGGGACGGGCCGCCCGCGCTCGCCGCCTGCTGCGTGCACCATCACCTGCGTCCCGAAGCCGACCGCGAGGTCGAGGCCGTGCGCGGCCAGTGCGAGCTGCTGCGCATCCCGTTCCATCGTCGCGACGTGCATCCGTCGGCGGAGCCGGGCAACCTCGCCGCGGTGGCCCGGCGGATGCGCTACGAGGCACTGACCGAGGTCGCGCTCCAGGCCGGCGCGGCGGCCGTGCTGACGGCGCATCATGCCGATGACCAGCTCGAGACGGTGCTCATGGCGCTCTGCCGGGGCGTCGGGGCACTGGGCGTCGGCGGCATGCGTTGGCGCCGGCCCCTCGCCGAGGGCCGCATGCTGCTGCGACCGTTGCTCGACATCCCGAAGTCACGGCTGGTCGGCTTCGTCGAGGAGCTCGGGATCCCCTGGCACCACGATGCCTCCAACGACGATCCCGAGTCGGCGCGTGGCATGCTGCGCACGCAGGTCCTTCCGCACCTGCTCGGACGATGGCCGAAGGCTGCGGAGCACGTGGCGCACACCGCCGATGCCGTCGATGGCATGGCGGGTGCGCTCCGCATGGTCGCGCGGCAGGGTTCCGAGCCCGAGGAGTACCGATTCGAGCTCGGCGGCATGGAGCGGCAGGTGCCTGAGGCGTTGCCGAGCCTGATCCAGCTCCTGCTGCCGCCCAACGCGCACGGCGATTGCCGCTTCTGGGCCGAGGAAGTGCTGCGCAACGATCCCGAGCCGCGCGTCTACGACGCGGGGCCGGACTGGGAGCTGCACATCCAGGGCGGCGAGGCCCGGTTCAAGGCGCGGGAGGCGCCCCGAGGCACGCCGTGAAGTCCTTGTCCGCGGTGCAGCGGATCACGCCGTCCTTGAGCACGGCCACGCTCGGCGTGGTGATGAGCCAGGTCGGTCCCTTCGGGAGTTCCAGCCGCACGCAGGTCGGGCAGGTGATGTCGCCGATGTCGCCGTCGCCGGCTGCCTCCGTCGAGCCCTCGGCGGCAGGCACCATGACCGCGATGATCTTCTCGCTGCGTCCCGCGGCAAGCCAGCGGTCGAAGACCTCGTGGCACTGCCCGCACTTGGGGTTGTAGAAGACGACGATCACGTCGCCTTCGAGCGTTTCCGCGGTGAGGCGGGGGAGGTGCCGCGCCACGCCTGCGTCGGCGAAGGTGCGACCCTTCCAGGACTCGAACGCCAGGTCGATCGCCTTGAGCCCCTGGCTCGCGAAGGCCTCGGTCTTGACGGTGTTCTCGACCGGCAGCCGGGTGGCGATGCCCATGGCCACCGTGAAGGCGACGATCGCGGTCACGACCGTCGCGATGCCGGACTGCCGCACACCTGCGACGGGCGTGGGCTTGGCCACCATGAAGAGGACCGACACGGCCAGCACGATGGCCGGCATGAGCATGGGCCAGGCACCACTCCCTGCGGCGACCGCACCCGGCGCATTGAGTGCGGCGAGCTCGGCGAGTGCGACGAAGGCGCCCAGCAGGGCACACACCCAGGCGACCCTTGCGCCGGCCGAACGCAGCAGCAGGCAGAGCGCGGCGCCCGTGAGTTCAAGCCCGATGAGCACGCGAAGGCTGTCGACGCCATCGAGACCGAACCGCAGGCCCAGGTTGCCCAACCAGGTGGGCAGCCAGGAGGTGCCGCCGTTCCACTGGAGGATCGCGGAGCCCGTGAGCAGGCAGGCGACGCCGAGCCGAGCGTGGAACTCCGTGTAGTCCAGCGATCCGACCGGGGTTTCCTCTGCGCTCACGAACCACCCTCCAGGACATCCGCCAGGCTCGCGGCATCCTCGTGGTCCGTGCACACGGCTTCGACGACGCCGTCCTTGATGCGCATGACGACGGGCGTCTGCACGACGTAGTTCGGCCCCTTGAGGAACGTGCGGATCGTGCACTCGGTGCAGGGCATCGGCTGTTCGTTCGCCGGGTCGTGGTCGGGAATGCCGATGAGCAGCGTGGGGCGCTTCAGGGTGCCGACGAAATGCGTCTCGAGCACCTCATGGCAGTGCTCGCAGTCGGCGCGGTAGAGCATCACGATCCAGGTGCCGCTGGCGATCGATGCCGGCGGCGGCGCATCGAGCAGCGCCATCTCGGGCTGTGCGGCGAGCGGCTTGCCGACCCAGCCTGCGAACTCCGGCAGGTAGTAGGGCTGCACGCTGGCGGGCCGTGCCGGCCACGACGGTGGAGCCGGGACGGCGGGCGGCGCGACGACGGGATCCTTCGGCGGGGCCGGTGGAGTGGTTGCGGTGGTGCCGCCGCCCTGGGCCGCGGAGCTCCCGCCATCGGTCGACGGCGTCGTCGATGCGGGATCCTCGAGCGTGACGGTGCGGGCAGGCATGCCGAACGCGAGGGCGATGCCGAGCGCACCGACGAGCGCCGCTGGACCGCTGCCCTGCAACCAACCGCGGCTGCGGCAGGAACAATCCTTGCGCGTGAGCAGCACGCCGGCGAGCAGGGCGCCGTCGATCAGCAGCATGTAGAGCGGATTCATGCCCGACTTGCCGAAGCAGCCGCACGAACCCTTGAGCACGGCCTCGAAGCCATCCTTCGCCCAGCCGGTACCGATGAGCCAGAGCAGGATCGCACAGAAGAGCGCAAGCACCGCGGTGGCGAGCGGCCTCGACACGCGCGGCATGCACAGGATCGCGGCGGCGATCACGAGTTCCGCGCCGCAGATCGAGCGCAGGGCGAAGTCCATCCAGGCCACGCCCGTGAGTCCGAACGAGCCGTCCATGGCGAGGACGGCATCGAAGATCGGCTTGGGCAGGTTGCGCGGATCGTTCTCGACGAGCTTCATCACCGCACCCGCGGTGATCCACGCCGGCACGGCCAGGCGCGTGATGACGAAGCCGAGGCGAGAGCATGGGGCGCACGCAGGAGCCGTTCCCTGCGCCGGATCGTTCAAGGAAGCCATGGTCCGCAGTCTACGCACGGGCGGGGCCCGCGTTCGGCTCAGGGCCGACGGAGGAATCGGTCGAGCTCCGGATCGGTGCCCGGATGACCGAGCAGGTCGGCCGGCCCTGAGACCCGGATGCGTCCGGCATGCAGGAAGTCGACCGAGTCTGCGGTTGCGGCGACGAAGTCCATGTCGTGGGTCGCGACCACCATCGTGGTGCCCGCGTCCAGCGCAAGGTCGCGCAGGACCGAGGTCACCTCGCGGGTGAGCATCGGGTCCAGCGCCGAGGTCGGCTCGTCGCAGAGCAGCACGGTGGGCTGCATGGCCAAGGCGCGGGCGATCGCCACGCGCTGGCGCTCGCCGCCGGAGAGGTCGCCGGGGCGGCGGTCCGCCAGGTGCAGCGCGTGCACGCGGTCGAGCGCCGCGGATGCGCGGGACTGGGCCTCGTCGGGAGGGAGGTGGAGCACGCGACGGGGCGCGAGCTCGACGTTGCCGCGTGCGGTCAGGTGCGGGAAGAGGCTCGGCTCCTGGAACACCATGCCGACGGAGCGTCGGATCCGGTCGTCGATCCGCTGGAGTGCACCGTCGACCGCGGTGGTGCCCTCGACCAGGATCGTTCCTTCGTCGGGCGCCTCGAGCAACGCCAGGCAGCGCAGCAGCGTGCTCTTGCCGCTGCCGCTGGCGCCGATGAGCGCGTGGACGGTCCGGGGTTGGACCCGGACGGAACAGCCGTCCAGCACCTGTCCGGCGCGAGGCCAGTGCTTGCGGATGCCGATCGCTTCGAGGGCTGGCGTGCTCATCGCTGGATCGGCTCCGGGAGGGGGCGGACGGCGGCTGCACGGCGCTCGAGCCGTTGGCCGCACCAATCGGCGAGGAGGCTCAGCGCGAGGTAGAACGCGGCGGCCGCGACCAGCATGCTGGGCACCGCGAAACTCGCCTTGCCGATCCCCAGTGCGACGGCGAGCAGTTCCTGCACGCCGATCATGCTCACCAGGCTTGAGTCCTTGATCAGGCTGTTCAGGTCGTTGATGATCGCCGGAAGCGACAGGCGCCAGCTCTGCGGCACGACGATGAACCGGATCGTCTGCCAGCGCGTGAGCCCCAGGGCCTTCGCCGCATCCCACTGCGTGGGCGGGATGGCCTGCAGCGCGGCGCGGTGGATCTCGGCCTCATACGCCGCGTAGTTGGCGGCCAGGCAGACGATGCCCACGACCACCTTGTTCCACGTCAGGAGTTCGGGGATGCCCAACCAGGCACCCAGCGCGGGCAGCGAGTAGTAGAGGAGGAAGATCTGGACCAGCAGCGGCGTGCCCCGCGTGACGAGCACGTAGCCGTGGCAGATCCTGCTGATGGGTCTCGGTCCATGCAGGATCACGAGGGCCAAGCCGAGCCCCGCGAAGGTCGCGATCGGCATGGAGACGAGCGTGAGGACCGCGGTCATCGCCGCCGCGCGCGTGAGCGACCAGAGGATGAGCGACCAGGGAAGCCCCTCGTCGGCCGGCGCGCCGATCGCCTCGGGGATGGTGGGCGTGATGGGGCCACGCTGCGTCCCGAGGACCGACTGGGCGTCGTCCCAGAGTCCCCAGCGCTGCAGGATGCGCCCGAGCGTGCCGTCGGTGCGCATGGCCTCGAGCGCGGCGTTGACTTCGGCGAGCAGCGCATCGTCGCCGCGCCGCGTGACGATGGCGTAGACGCCGGGATCGAAGGTCCGTTCGACGAGCGCCAGCCTTGGGTCCTGCCCGGCGAAGAAGCGGGCGATGAAGGACTCCTGCAGGCATGCGTCGACGCGGCCGAGCACGGTCTCGGTGAAGGGCGCGAGCGAGTCGTCGTATTCGATGATCAGCTCCGGCGCCACGCCCGCGCTCCGCAGGCTCCCGACGCTTGCGCTGCCGTTGAGCACGGCGATCGGACTGCCGCGCAGGGTGTCCAGGGAGCTGAAGCGCTCGCGGTCCTCGGCCCGCACGACCAGCTGCTGGGCGTAGCGGAAGTACGGCGTCGAGAACGCCACCACGCGTTCGCGCTCGGGCGTGATCTCGAACCCGTTGATGAGCAGGTCGCACCGATCGGCGTCCATCGCGTCGATGAGCGCGAGCCAGTCGGCGCTGAAGCGCTCCGCACGCACGCCCAGACGCCGGGCGAGGTCCTCGGCGATCTCGACCTCGAAGCCGATGATGCGGTCAGGGTCGGCGGGGTCGGGGAACGCGAAGGGTGCGCCGCCGCTGACGTCGCACCCCCAGCGCATCACGCCGGCGGCCCGCAGGCGAGCCAGGCCATCGTCGGCCGTTGCGGCCATGGCGGCGGCAAGGGCGATCAGGAAGGGCAGCACGCGCGGCACTGGGTCGATGCTAGCGATCGTGGGTGGCCGGATGCATCCGGTCCGGGGCCCGTGCGAAGCCGGGGCGATGGCTCGATCCAGCTCCAAGGGCATCGGCGCAACCGCCGCCTCGCCGCACGCTCCGGGGCAGTGGGTCTTGGTGTTGCCGGACCAGCTCACGCAGGAGGTGGGCCCGCTTGCGCGCGATCCACGCGCGGGCGTGGTCATGGTCGAGAGCCGCGAGTGGATGGCTCGGCGTCCGTACCACCGCCAACGGCTTGCGCTGCTGCTGCTGAATGCGCGCGAGTTCGCGGCCGAGTGCCGTGCGGCCGGACGCCCGGTGCACGAGGCTTCCGGCGAAGCCCCCATCGTGGAGCTCGTGCGCGGGGCGCACCGGACGCTCGGTGCCGGGGGACCGCTGCTGTGCATGCAGCCCGCCGAGCGCGAGGTGCGCGCGGAGCTTGCGCCGCTGGTCGCTGAAGGCGTGCTCGCGTTCGTGCAGCACGAGGGGTGGATGACCACGGCCGATGACTTCGGTCCCATGCCGCGTGGCGGCTGGCGCATGGATGCGTTCTACCGGCGGGTCCGCAAGCGTCTGGGCATCATGGTCGATGCCGCCGGTCGCCCCGAGGGCGGGGCGTGGTCCTTCGATGCCGACAACCGCGAACGCTGGGATGGCGTGCCCGCTGCTCCCGAGCCGCCGCGCTTCCCGATGACGCAGCTGCGTCGTGAGGTCGAGCGCGAGGTGCAGGAACGGTTCGGGGCGCACCCCGGCACGCTGGACGTGGGTGCACTGCCGGCGACGCGGCAGGACACGCTCGACCTCTGGACCTGGGCGCTGCGTGAGTGCCTGCCGCACTTCGGCCCCTTCGAGGATGCGATGAGCAGCCGCAGCAGGGGCCTCTTCCATTCGCGGATCTCGCCCGTGCTGAACCTCCTGCGGATCCTGCCGCACCGACTCGTGCAGGATGTGCTTGCGCTCGACATCCCGATCGCCTGCCGCGAGGGGTTCGTGCGCCAGGTCATCGGTTGGCGCGAGTTCGTCAAGCACGTGCATGACGCAACCGATGGATTCCGGCGCGGGCTGGGCGAAGCGGATGGTCCGATCGCGCCGCAGCCCGGAGACGCCGGATTCGCCAGGTGGTCCGGCTCGCCGTGGCGACCGACCCATGCCACGCCCGCGGGCGTCGATGGTGGTGCGCGCCCGTCGTGGGCCCGTCGGGGTGATGGCGGCGCGACGCCGCTGCCGCCTGCCTTCTGGGGCGCGCCGAGCGGACTGCGCTGCCTCGACGTCGTGGTCGAGGGCGTCTGGGCCGAGTCCTGGAGCCACCACATCTCGCGACTGATGGTGCTTGGCAACCTCGCCACGCTGCTCGAGGTCGATCCACGCGAGCTGGCCGACTGGTTCTGGGTCGCCTACATGGATGCCTGGGACTGGGTCGTCGAGCCCAACGTGCTGGGCATGGCCACCTACAGCGGTGGAGAGGTCATGACCACCAAGCCGTACGTGTGCGGCAGCGCGTACATCCGCAAGATGGGCGATCTGTGCGACGGCTGCCGCTTCACGCCGGGGTCGACCTGCCCCATCACGCCGATGTACTGGGCTTTCCTGAGCCGCCACGAGGCCGCGCTCGGCGACAATCCACGCATGAGCCTCGTCATGGGAAGCGTCCGCAAGCGTTCGGCCCAGCAGCGTCGGGATGACGCGCGCGTGGCGACGGTCGTCCGCGAGTTGCTCGTGCACGGCAAGCCCGTCACCGTGGAGGCGCTGCGATGAGTCGATTCACCCGGTCCAGTCCCATGCCGGCATCGCGTGCCGATCTCGCCCACTGGCACATGCGCGAGGGCGCACTGCAGCGCATGCTGCCTCCGTGGGAAGACGTCGATGTGGTGCAGGCGCCGGTGCCGATGGTCGATGGCGCGATCGCCGAGTTCGTGCTGCACAAGGGTCTGCTCCCGTTGCGGTGGGTCGCGCGCCACGAGCAGGTCGATCCCGCCACGGGATTCGTCGACCTGCAGGTGCGGGGCCCGTTCCGTCGCTGGCGCCACCAGCACCGGTTCGAGGAGCGCGGTGCGACGAGCGCGATCACCGATGACATCCAGTACGAGCTGCCGCTGCCGCCGCTGGGTTCGATCGTCGGTGGGTGGATGGTCCGCGGTGACCTCGAGCGCGCGTTCCGGTTCCGCCACCGCAGGCTGGCCAACGATCTGCAGCGCCATCGCGAATGCGCCGCGCTTGCGGGCATGTGCGTGGGCATCACCGGTGCGAGTGGGCTGGTCGGGCGCCAGCTGCAGGCGTTCCTGACCACCGGCGGCACGAGCGTGAAGCGCCTGACGCGCGGCTCGGCCAGCGCGAGCCGCGGCGAGATCCAATGGAACCCCGGTGGTGAGCGCGTGGCGACGGCGCCATTCGGATCGCTCGATGCGGTCGTCCACCTCGCCGGCGCCAACCTGGCCGATGAACGCTGGACGCCCCAACGCAAGGCGGTGCTGCGTGACAGCCGCGTCGCGGCGACCCGCCACCTGTGCGAACTGCTCGCGGGGCTCGAGCGCAAGCCGCGGGTCCTCGTCAGCATGAGCGGCATCGGCTACTACGGCACCGAGCATGGTCGCACGGTCGATGAGCGTGATGGTGCCGGCGAGGACTTCATCGCCGCGCTCGCGCGCGACTGGGAAGACGCCACGCGACCCGCCGTCGAGGCGGGCATCCGCGTCGTGCTGCTGCGCGCGGGCATGGTGGTCACGGCCGCGGGCGGTGCCGTGGCGAAGATGCGCACGCCGTTCCTCTTCGGCGCAGGTGGGCCCGTCGGTTCGGGGCGACAGGGGATCTCCTGGATCGCCGCCGACGACCTCTTGGGCATGATCGCAACCTCCATCGTGGATGAGCGCTGGTCGGGTCCCGTGAACGCGGTGGCTCCCGAGTCGGTCGAGCAGCGCGCGTTCGCGAAGGCGCTCGGCCGCAGCCTGCGTCGACCGGCGTTCGCGCCGCTGCCGGCCGCGGTGGTCCGCATGATGTTCGGCGAGATGGGCGAGTCCTTGCTGCTGCGGGGCCAGTTCGCCCGGCCGTCGCGCGCTCTGGAGCTGGGATTCCGCTACGACTTCGGGCACCTGCAGGATGCCCTCGATTTCGAACTGGGGCGAGCCTGATGGCACCATCGATCTGCTGGTTCCGCAACGACCTTCGGCTCGATGACCAGCCGGCGCGTGTGAGCGAGGCGAGCCCGTGATCGCGTTGGTGGTCTGGGATCCCGAGGCCGAGGGAGCGTGGTCGCCCGGTGGTGCGAGTCGGTGGTGGCTGCACCGATCGCTGCGGGCGCTCGATGCCTCGATGCAGACGCTCGGCGGGCGGCTGGTCATTCGCATCGGTGCATCGGAAGCGGTGCTGGCCGAGGTCGCGGCGGCGACCGGCGCCGACACCGTCTACGCCAACGAGCGCTTCGAGCCGGCGGTCCGTGCGTCGGATGCGCGCGTGCAGCGCGCGCTGTCGGAGCGTGGGGTCGGCATCGTCTGGTCGAACGGCTCGCTCCTGCACGACCCCTGGTCGCTGCGCACGGGCACGGGCGTTCCGTACAAGGTGTACACGCCATTCTCGAAGGCCTGGCGTGCACGGTGCCGGCTCGATGCCCCGCGTGGCGCGCCGCGGCAGGTGCCGTGGTTCACCGGCGACATCGGGAGCGAACCGATCGATGCGCTGGGGCTGCAACCCTCGATCCCCTGGGACCGGGGGTTCCACGACCTGTGGACCCCGGGTGAGGCGGGTGCGAAGGAGCGGCTCAAGGCGTTCCTTGCCGGGCCGGTCTCGGACTACGCCGAGGGTCGTGATGTCCCCGCGAAGCCCGCAGCAAGCAGGCTGAGTCCG
Organism: Planctomycetota bacterium; assembly: GCA_041182645.1. Taxonomy (GTDB): domain Bacteria; phylum Planctomycetota; class Phycisphaerae; order Phycisphaerales; family SM1A02; genus SYIB01. The sequence continues at coordinate 7,430 of JBEGNG010000031.1, read as the reverse complement.
CATCTGCACCACGGCGAGGTCTCGCCCCGGCGCGTCTGGCACGAAGCCGAGCGCGCGGCGACGGCGCACCCCGCGTGGCGCCAGGCGATCGACAAGTTCCAGGCGGAACTGCTCTGGCGCGACTTCGCCCACCACGTGCTCGCCAACTTCCCGCACACGGCCGAGCGCCCGCTGCAGCCGGCGTTCGAGGCGTTTCCCTGGGCGAATGATCCGGTCAAGCTCAAGGCGTGGCAGCGCGGACGGACCGGCTACCCGATCGTCGACGCCGGCATGCGCGAACTCTGGGCAACGGGCACGATGCACAACCGCGTGCGCATGGTGGTGAGTTCCTTCCTCGTGAAGCACCTGCGCCAACACTGGCGCAACGGCGCCGACTGGTTCTGGGACACGCTGCTCGATGCCGATCTGTCCAGCAACACGCTCGGCTGGCAGTGGAGCGCGGGCTGCGGTGCCGATGCGGCGCCGTACTTCCGCATCTTCAACCCGGTGCTCCAGGGCGAGAAGTTCGACGCCGATGGGGCGTACGTCCGGCGCTGGGTGCCTGAGCTTGCACGCGTGCCGGCCAAGCTGATCCACAAACCGTGGGAAGCACCGACCGCGGTCCTCGAGGCGGCCGGCGTGACCCTCGGCGAGCACTATCCGCGGCCGATCGTCGACCATGCCGCCGCGCGCGATGCGGCGCTCGCCGCGCTCTCGTCGATCAAGGCGTCGGCGTCATGACCAACCGAGGAACCATCACGTGCGGATCGTGCGATCGGGGCCCGCGTTCCGGGATCCTTGCGGTGGGCTTCATTGCCGCGGCGATGGTTGGTTCGGCGGCCTGGATGCAGGTGCAACCGTCCCGCCGCGCCCACGCCCAGGACGGGCCCGCCGTCACCGCACCGCGGACCGCCGGGCGCGTTGTGGCGGCGCCGACCGTCGGCAAGGCCGAGCTGGCGCGTGCGTTCCAGCGTCTTGAAGCGGCCGTCGCCGACCGGCCCGATGGCATGGCCCGTGCGGAACTCAACCGACGCTTCGATGCGCTGACGATGCTCTTCTTCCAGAATCGCCTCGCCGAGGCGGTCGATGCGCTCGATGCCCTGACGCTCGATGTGCTCGGGATCCGTGGCGACGCCGAGCGCGATGGACTCCTGCGTGCGATGCAGGTCCGCGTCGCACCCGCGCGCAGCGCACTGCTTGCCGACGAGTCGTCGATGGCCGTCAGGGTCGACGTGCCGCGATCGGGCAGCATGCCGATGGCCGAGGACGCAGGCGTGCGCACGATCGACGTCCGCGTCGGCGGCGACCCGGCGAGCGAGTGGATGCGGCTTCGTTCAGTGCCCGTGACCGATGCCTCGCCGGATGAACTCCGCGGCAAGGCTGAACGAGCGATCGACCTGGCTGCCGCGGCAGGCGGCGCGACCCCAGCCGACCTCGCCGAGGCGCGTGCGCGCGCAGCGCTGCTCACCAACGAACCATCGCCGCGTCGCACCATCCAGTTGGTGATGGACCAGGCTGCCATCTGGTCGATGGTCGGCGAGGATCTGGCCCGGCTCGGCCGCGGCGAACCGCTCTTCGTGCAGCGGCGTGGCGACCAGTGGCGGACGATCGACCTCGGTGGCGTCGCCATGCCGTGTCGCGTGTACGTGCCCGACTCGGTGCAGGCCGGCACGCGGCCGCCGCTCGTCATCGCGCTGCATGGCGCCGGCGGCGACGAGTGCATGTTCTTCTCCGCCTACGGCCAGGGGGCGATCGTCCACGAGGCCGAGCGGCTCGGCTGCATCGTCGTCGCTCCGAACACGACGGTCTTCGCCACCAGCCCCGTGCTGTTCGATGGGCTCATCGCGACGCTGGAACGCGAGTGGGGGATCGACCCGTCGCGGGTGTCGGTCGTCGGTCACAGCATGGGTGCCGCAGCGACCGGAGCGATCGTGCGCGCACGGCCGGACCGCATCGCCCGCGCGGCCCTGCTCGCGGGATGGGGCGGCTTCGGCGGCGTGCCCGGGACCGGCGGCGGGGCGCTCGATGACGCGGCGCTCGGGGCGTTGCCCCCGATGCGCGTCGAGCTCGGGGCACTCGATCCCTTGATGGAAGCGGGAAGGATCTCGTCCGCCGTGCAGGCCATGCAGGCTCGTGGCGCACGGATGGAGTGCACCGTGCACGCCGACGAAGGCCACACGATGATCGTGCCGCGGGTGCTGCCCGCCGTCATGGACTGGCTGGTCGCGCCGCCCGCCGCCACGCCCGCAGCGCCAGCAGCATCGCCACCGCCAGCACGATGAGTTCGATGATCACGATCCCGCGCGCACCGTCCCACATCCCGCCGGCGAGTGCCGCACCCGGGCCGACCACGTAGCCGACGCCGATCAGGGCCTCGTGCATGCCGCCCGCATCCACGTCGGCGCGCTCGAGCCGCATCGCGTAGTAGAGCGCGCTGTAGTACAGCAGCCCGTGGCCGATCCCGATCGCGATGAGCCCACCCACGAGGGCCGCGGTGTTCGGCGCGAGTGCGGCCAGCGTGAAGCCCCCCGCGAGCGCAGCCGAGGCGAGCGCCAGGCCCTGCCAACGGCCGTGCCAGAAGTGCGTGAAGGCGAGGACCGAGACCGCCGCGGCGCGGGAGAAGAGCCACAGCGATCCCAGCGGCGTGCGCCAGGCGGGGTCGATGTCGAGGGTCTCGATCGCGTAGGGAAGGATCGGGCTGATCGCACCGACGACGACGTACGCAGTCGGCAGCAGCACGCGCGCGCTCGCCAGCATCGGGCGGTAGCCCGCTGGCGCGTCGTGGTGCTCCTCGCCGTGCGGCGCGGGTTCAGCGGGCAGGAACCGCAGGCAGACGATGCTCAGCAGGCTGATCGGCAGCACGGCGACCATCGCCCAGCGCGTGTGGCCGCTGGCGTAGAGCGGCGCCATGAGCAGCAGGCAGGCTCCGACCGAGGTCATCCAATTGATGCTCCAGAGCCCGATCGAGCGCCGCATCGCGTGGCCATCCTTGCCGCTGCTGACATAGGCCTCGACGACGGGCCACATCATCGCTCCGGCCACGGACAGCACCGTCGCGGCAACGACGAGGCCGATGCTCGAGCCCGGCAGCAGCACGAGCGGTGCGGCCAGTCCCTGCGCCGCGAAGATCCAGCCGAGGAAGGCACGCGGGCTCACGCGGCCGCGCAGGCGGCGCAGCAGCGCACCCGTCCACCAGGCGGCGACCGCATACGCCAGCGCCGTGCCGACGTAGAGCGCCAGCGTCTCCTGTCGCGTGTAGGCATAGTCGCGCTCGACGAGGAAGCTCAGCCCGTTCCAGAGCACGCCGGTGCCCAGGGAATTCACGCAGGTGATGGTGTGGATCGAGGCGGCCTGCGCCAGGGGACCGGGTTCGGCAGGGCGTGAGGGCGCCGGCGACGGCATCCGGTTGGTGACGGCATCCTGCACGCGGCAAGGCTAGCGCGTGCATCCCCGGCCTTGGTACAGTCCCCGTCCGTTTGCTGTCTTGGTAGCTCAATTGGATAGAGCGTCGCCCTCCGAAGGCGAAGGCTGTGGGTTCGAGTCCCGCCCAGGACGTTCCGGCTTGAAGCGATGCGGCCGTGATCGCGCTTCCGCCTCGCTTCGCCAGTGGTCGCGCCGCTTGTGCCGCGACGACCGATGCTCGCCCGTTCCAATGGCGGCGCGTAGAGTCCGTCGCATGCGCATCGCCGAGTTCCAGAAGCTGATCCACGACCGCTACCACGCCACGGACAGTGCGCGCGGTGCGGGCAAGACCTTCCTCTGGTTCGCCGAGGAGTTCGGTGAACTGGCCCATGCGCTCGGCAAGCTCGAGCGCGGCGAGCCCGACCACGCCAACCTGCGTGAGGAGTTCGCCGACTGCCTCGCGTGGATGTGCACCCTGGCCAACATCGCAGGGGTCGACCTGGAGCAGGCGATCCGCGAGAAGTACCTCGAGGGCGGCGGGCCCAAGGGGACCAAGTGAGCCGAGGGACCGGTCCGTCCGCCGCTCCGGCGGGGCCGCACGTCCACGATCCCGCGTGCGCCGTCTGCGGGCAGCACGCCGATGCGCGTGCCGCCGGCCACGTGCTGTGGACCGACGGCACCTTCATGGTCCTGCACCATCCCGAACCGAGCCCGCTGGCAGGGTGGTTGCGCCTCGATGCGGTGCGCCATGTGGGCGGGGTGGCGGACCTTGGTGATGACGAGGCGGCCCGCTTCGGCGTGCTCCATGCGCGGATCGCCGCGTGCATGAAGGCGGCGCTCGGCGTGGACCGCGTGTATTCGATCGCCTTCGGCGAGAGTGCGCGCCACCTGCACATGCACCTGGTGCCGCGGTACGCGGAGCGTGGCGACCTCGCGGCGTGGTCGCTCGCCGACGGCTACCGGGCGTGCATGAAGGACCCGTCCACGGCCGCCGATGCTGCTTCGGTGCAGGACGCCCGTGAGCGGTTCCGCGGGCTGCTGGCGGCTGCGCTCTGACTCCCGTCAGACCGCGGGCACGGGTGCGAGTGCACGCGCGGCAGCCTGGCCCGCGATCCAGCCGGTGGCCCAGGCCCACTGGAAGTTGAACCCGCCGATGCGGCCGTCGACGTCGAGCACCTCGCCGCACAGCTGCAGGCCCGGGCACACCGTGCTCTCCATCGTGTTCAGGTCGACTTCGCCGATCGGGATGCCGCCGGCGGTGACTTCGGCGAAGGTGAAGCCGCGATCGCCCTCGATCGGCAGCGGCGTCGCCACGAGGAGCTCGACGAGCGCGCGACGGCGATCCTTCGGTGTCTGCTGCACGGTGGCGTCCGGCGCGAGCCCCGCCTGCGAGAGCACCGCACGCGCGAGCCGTTCCGGCAGCCGTTCGCGCAGCAGGGCGAGCAGGCTGCGGCCCTTGGCCGCCAGCAACCAGGCATCGGCCGCCTCGGGCGACTCGCCCGGCATCCAGTTGAGGACGAGCGACACGGCTGGGTCACGATCCCGCGCGTCGAGCAGATGGCGGCTGATGTCGAGCACGCTCGGGCCGCTGAGGCCGAAGTGCGTGCACAGCGTGCTGTTGGCGAAGTGCACCAGGCGCTTGCCGGTCGGTCCCCGCAGGATCAGCTCGGCATGCACGGTGAGTCCGCTGAGCTCCGTGATCCAGTGGCCCTTGGGCAGGGTGAGCGGCACGAGGGCCGGTCGGATGGCGGGCGTGAGCGTGTGACCGAGCGACTGGGCGAATCCGTACCCGGCGCCGTCGGAACCGCTGCGCGGCAGCGCCATGCCGCCGGTGGCCAGGATCACGCGTGGGGTGCGCATCGAGCCCCAGTCGCCCGAGACGACGAATCCGTCGCCCTTGCGCTGCACGCCGGAGACGCGCGCAGGATGCACGACCGACGCCCCGGCATCGGACACGGCGTGCAGCAGCGCATGGAGCACCGTGCGTGCGCTGTCGGTGACGGGAAAGAGCTTGCCCGTCTCCTCGCGCTTGAGCTCGACCCCGAGCTGGTCGAAGAAGCGGACCGTCTCGTCGGCCCCGAACCGCCGCAGCACCTGGCGCACGGCCGGTCGATTGACCGCGTACTCGGCCTCGGTCACGCGCCAGTGCGTGACGTTGCACCGTCCACCGCCCGCAACGAGGATCTTGGCACCGAGCGTCTTCGCGCCATCGAGGGCGACGATCGTGCCTCGCGTGCCCGTGGCCTTCAGCGATCGTCCCGCGGCCACGGCCGCCATCAGCCCGGCCGCGCCGGCGCCGACGATGCAGAGATCCGCCTCGGTCGGCGGGGTCACGGGGTCGCGCTCTCCCGCAGGGTGAGCTCCAGCTGCATCGGGGTCGCCTTCTGGCTCTCGTAGCGCAGGCGCACCTGCGAGCCCTCGGCCGCACGGACGATGAAGCGGAAGACCGTCGAGCCCAGCCCGGGGATGCCGCGTTCGACGCGCAGGCGCGCGGGCTCGGCCTTCGCCGGCGTGAAGGTCCGCTCGAGCACGCCGCCGTCGACGATCCCGCCCGCCGCCACCGTGCCGGACGGATCACCGAGCCCGACCGTGAGCAGGTCGGGCCGCCCGATGCCCTTGTCGGCCGCACGCGCGGTGCGCGTGGGGATGCGTCGGTCGTTGCAGAGCTCGACGGTCACCTCCCACACGCCGTCGCCCAGGCTGCGCACGCGCGTGGTGCCTGCGCGCAGCAGCGGCATCTGGCTGGCGTGGAAGGTCGTGAACGCGAAGTTGCGGTGGCACTCCTCCTCGAGCATGAAGTGCGGCGTCACGCGGCTGGACCACTTGGTCTGCCCGCCCACGAGCACGGTGCCGTGCACGGGGTGCTGCACCTCGGTCCAGTCCTTGAAGGTGCGGCGGAAGAGCACCTCGTCGCGCCAGCGCTGGCGCTCCGATTCGTCGGGGCCGCCGCCGTCCTGCATGATGCGCTGGTCCGTCCACAGCTCGTTCGTGAACGACACGATGCCGAGCCCCTCGGCCGTCCAGTTCACGAAGCCGCCGTGCACCGTGTAGAGGTCCTTGTGGATGACCATCGGCCGGTAGCCGGGCAGCATCTGCGCGCCCGCCGCGGCGATCGCGTCGTAGGCGGCGCGGTCGGCTGCGGGATAGGCACCCTCGTTGTAGGCGGCACCCGGTCCTCGCAGGATCATGCCGCCGGCGTTGTGGTAGCTCTGCACCGCGGCGATGGTCGGGTGCGCCAGGATGAAGTCGGCGACGCAGCGGGTCTCGGGGTAGGAGAGCGGCCAGGGACCGGCACCGCGCTGCACGTGGTCGGGCTGCCAGTCGCTGGGCCAGTTGCGGTTCATGTCGTAGCCGCCCTGGCCATCCTCGTTGATCCGTCCGTCGCCGTCGTTGTCGATGCCTTCCTCGCCGGCGAAGCTCCACTCGCCGCGCTCGACCGTGCCGTCGGGCCTCGGGTCGCGGGGCACGGGGACGAAACGCCGCGGATCGCGCGGATCACGCCGGTGCGTGCCGTTGGGATCCTTCTTCCACATCTCGCCGATCGAGCCGTCGCCGTCGAGGTCATCGGGACCGTCCTCGTCGGACTCGCCGTCGCGGTCGTTGTCGAACGGCTGCAGTCCCGTGCGGTTCGAGTGCGGCGTGTGGGCCTTGCTGAACCACTCGTCGCGGCCGTCGGGATTCACGCTCGGGCAGAGGTAGAAGACCGTTCGGTCGATGAGCTCGGTGAGCTCGGGCACCCGGCCATGCGCGTTGCAGAGCGCATCGAGCGTGTACCCCACGACTTCACCGGCCTGCACTTCGTTGCCGTGGATGTTGCCGTCGATCCACATGGCCGGCTTCGCAGCCTCCGGTCCGGTGGCCGGATTGTTGACGATCGCGACGACGATCGGCCGCCCGAGCGCGCTCGTGCCGATCTGCTCGATGCGGACGAGGTCCGGCGAACGCGCGGCGACCTGGCGCACGGCATCGAGCAACTCGTCGTAATCGCGGTACCGGTTCCACGCGATGCCGGACTTGCTCGGCAGGGCATCCTGCGGGGCGAGCGCCGC